>NZ_JBFSTZ010000004.1:0-243086 GCF_041467155.1 Vibrio sp. 10N.247.310.23
CCATGGCTAAATTTCACAATAATTCATCAATCTTAATTAGATCACATTTTTACTTTAATTGGTATAAAGACACCGAACCCCTGCACTTCATGCTATTCCGGCACATATCAGAAAGCCTAGTCTGACGACTAGGCTTTCGTCGTTTCCTGCGTATGTGTTTTGGGTTTTAGTAGTAGATCCTTATCGCTAGCTATGAAGTACTTCTCTATATATCGGGAGGTGCTGCTTGGGAATATAGGTGGTCACTTCTAACTCTTAAGCTAAATAGAGCAGAGCACTAATCTGATTGTTTTACTATGTGAAATTCTCTATCGCGTACGTACTTCGCCCTAAGGAGTGAGACTTTATTGCTTGAATACGTAAAGGGTAATTGTCGATTATGTTCGTATTGGTACTCGTTTAGCTGCTATCTAAACCATACCTGATACACGTATCTGGAACCCTGAGACTGACTAAGGAAAAGGTAGGATGCTTAACACTTCAAGCTATCACACTCACTGTGCATAAATAGAGATGTTGATTCGAAAGACCATCAAACAAACCTAAATAGCTATCTCGTAGATACAAAAACGCCTAGCGTTTGCTAGGCGTTGATAAATAGTGTCTCTAATACATCGACTACAGTATTTGCTTAAGCACCCTATCGGCTTTCACACGAGTGATCTTACGAATCAACTTCTGAACTTCCATCGGGTAGCTCTCTACCTTGTCTAACTGCTTATAAGTACAGATAAGCTGAGTGTGTTGAAGGATGTTATCCACTTCAGCCTGAAACTTGTCTGTTAGGTGATGGTAGTTATCTTGGATAAAGATACCGTTCTCTAGATCCAACTTCCATGCGCGTGGATTTAGATTATTACCTGTTAGTAGCATGTAGCGCTTATCTACCCAAATGCCCTTTAGGTGGAAGCTATTGGAATCGTGTTGCCAAAGTCGAATTGATAGATTACGGCTAGCAATATGAGCTTCATTCGCTTTAGCGAAACGGCGTAAGTTCAGTTCGTAAAGGTATGGCAAACCACCAATCGTTTTAAACTCTTCTTCTGGTGAGATAAAGAAATCATTCGCTGTCTTATCACCAACAACAATGCTGACCTTTACGCCACGCTTAAGTGCTTTCTTCACTTCTTTAGCTAGGCTAGGTGGGAAGTTGAAGTAAGGTGTGCAGATGAAGATTTCATCTTTAGCTTGAGCGACGAGTTGGTTGATTCCCTGATTCAGACGGTTACGTCTTTTACCGATACCAACCAATGGTGTTACAGCCACTTGCTCTGCTGAAACCTCTTGCCCTTCGAATTGATACTGAGACCTTGCCAATGATGCTCGAAACTGACGAATCGCTGGTTTCAGTTCTTTGGTCGCAGGCTTGTTCTTATCAGCCAGGTCATAAACAGCGCTGTCCGCAACCATCTGTTCGTGTACGTAGGCAAACATTGAGTCAGCAAGAGCTGCATTGTTTAAAACATGGTAACGATCAAAGCGATAGCGGTCATGGTAATTCAGATAGATATTGTTAAGGCTTGCACCGCTGTATATCACGCTATCATCGACGATAAAGCCTTTTAAGTGCAATACGCCAAAGACTTCTTTGCCGCGAACGGGAATGCCATAGACAGGCACAGAATGTTGATATTTCTCTGCGAACTCTTTATACATGGCTGCATTGCCTTCAGAAGACTCTGCGCCAATCAATCCACGCTGCGCCCGGTGCCAATCGACACAAACGCTCACGTCTAATTCTGGATTCTTTTGCTTTGCTTCATATAAGGCAGTCAGGATCTCACGGCCAGCCTCATCATCTTCAAGATACAAAGCGACTAAACTAATACGAGTCGTTGCGCGAGATATTTCATCAAGTAGGCGAGTTCGAAACTCTTGCGCTGATAGTAGTACTTCAAACTTGTCAGGATTCTGCGCTATGGTTGGCAACTGTATGAATGGATTCCTACTGGCAATCATATTGACTGTTTTACCTTAAAAATATGCAAAATTGCGAACCTTTAATTTTACCAAAGGGATAGCACCAAATACTAGATAATCGAGGCATTCTCTAACAATTTTGCTGATAATGCATAGGAATGAGATCTTTTCCGCTATTCGAATAGCGCTCGTATAAAACTCTTAAACCATTTGGTAGATCTTTAGGGTCTACTTGTACGAATTTGTGTCGCGCGTAAAAATTGGTGAGATGAGCGTACGCAAAGCAGTAATCATCTTCCGTAAGCGTATGTTGCGCACAATAATCCATAAGCTGGGAGCCTAATTGCTGACCACGATGTTGTTTTGATATCGCCATACCGGTAAGTAAGCGATTATTTTCTATTGTACGAAAACGCACGACACCGCACAGTTCGTTATTCAGCAATAACGAATAGATCAGTTCACTCTTATTCGCTTTTCCCGTTGGGTAATGTTCTTTATAGAAACGTTTAACTAGGGGAACCTTTACTGGGTCTAATTGAGTAATGATGACATTGTTCATTCAGTCACTGCGCCATTGGTTTATCTGCTGTAGAATGACCGCAGTGTAAGTTAATTGAATATCGCCATGCAATTCCATCTCAATGCTAGTTTAAAAAATGTTCATACTTTTTCCATCGATCAGACGTGTGATGCGTTGGTTGAAGTCACCACTACCGAAGAACTTATTTCGCTTTACAAAGACCCTAAATGGTCAGCTTTGCCTAAGTTAATACTGGGTAAGGGCAGTAATATGCTTTTTACTGAGCACTTCGCTGGCCTGGTCATCGTGAATAAATTAGCCGGGATTGAGCTGGCCGAGACGGACAGTCATCACCTACTGCATGTGAGTGGTGGCGAGGATTGGCCTAGTTTGGTTAAGTGGAGTGTCGATAAAGGGCTGGGTGGTCTAGAAAATCTAGCAATGATACCCGGTTGTTCAGGCTCTGCTCCGATTCAGAATATTGGTGCGTACGGCGTTGAACTGCAAGATATATGCAAGTATGTTGATATTCTATGTCTGGATACTTATACAGTTAAGCGATTAAGCAAGGAAGAGTGTCTCTTTGGTTACCGAGATTCTATTTTCAAACATGCTCTCTACGGTAAAGCGATTGTTGTTGCGATTGGTTTAACGTTGCCGAAAGAGTGGGAGCCATGCAATCACTATGGCCCGTTAAAAAGCCTAGCAGCCGATACGCTCTCCCCTCGCACTATATTTGATGAAGTGTGTGCTATCCGTTCAAGTAAGCTGCCAGACCCTAGAGTACAAGGGAATGCGGGTAGCTTCTTCAAAAACCCTGTGATCACCAAAGATCATTTTGATCGCTTGTTAGCTCTATATCCAAATATGGTTGGTTATGAGAGTAATGACATGATCAAAGTTGCTGCTGGCTGGCTGATTGATCAATGCCAGTTCAAGGGTGTGACAGAAGGTGGCGCTCAGGTTCACCCCAACCAAGCATTGGTTATTATCAATTATGATGAGGCTTCTGCTGTGGATATCCTTAAGCTTGCAGAGCGAGTGCGCCAGTCCGTTTTGAATAAATTCGATATTCGATTGGAACATGAAGTGCGCTTTATGGGACGAGACTGCGAGACAAACTTGGATAAGGCTTTGGAGTCATTGGCATGAGAGAGCACAGTACCAAGCTTGCACTATTGAGATGTCTTGCTGACGGTGAGTTTCATTCAGGTGAAGACCTAGGTGAAATGATTGGCGTATCACGAGCGGCTATCAGTAAGCACATTAAAGGTATTCAAGAGTGGGGTTTAGATATCTACCGAGTACAAGGCAAGGGTTACAAACTAGCCAGTCGTTTGGATATGCTTGACCAAGACAAATTGTCTGCAGTTAGTCGCGATGCTTCTCTTGAACTCATTCCCATCATAGGTTCTACAAACCAACACCTATTAGAGCGCACTAACACCCTCGAATCGGGTTCTGTCTGTATTGCTGAATATCAAGCTGCGGGTCGTGGACGCCGTGGACGAGAGTGGGTATCACCATTTGGTGCAAACCTCTATCTTTCAATGTATTGGAGACTCGACGCGGGGATGGCTGCCGCAATGGGCTTAAGCCTTGTGGTTGGTGTAGCTGTTGTTGAAGCTTTGGAAGAGATGGGCGTAGAAGGTGTAAAGCTTAAATGGCCGAACGACCTTTACCACAATGACAAGAAGCTTGCAGGTATCTTGGTCGAGCTGTCAGGACAGTCTGGCGGCGCTGCGCATATTGTGATTGGTTTAGGGCTAAACCTATCCATGGATCCAACAACATCAGGTATTGGCCAGCCATGGACTTCCCTTAAAGAAGTGTGTGATGGGAAGGTGCCAGACCGTAACCAGTTAGCGCAGGCTCTGATCAATGCTTGGGATAAGTCACTTGTCGACTACGAGTTGAAAGGAATGTCCAATTTTTTAGAGCGTTGGAACCGCTTGGATAATTTCTTAGGTCGCAATGTTAGATTGATCATTGGACCTAGAGAAATTGAAGGTGTTGTTCAAGGCATCGATGAACAAGGTGCTGTATTGCTCAAAACTGAGAATGGTGTCGAGAGCTATATTGGTGGCGAGATATCGCTAAGAAAAGGCGACTAAGGCGTTACTATTTTCTTAGTAACACTTCTTCAACCATATGATCTGCGCCTTTACGTAGAATCAGGTGAGCCCTTTCTCTTGTCGGAAGGATATTTTGTTCAAGGTTCAAGCCATTAATTGAACTCCAGATACCTTCTGCTTTGTCCAATGCGGCTTGGTTCGATAATTTAGTGTAATGACTAAAGTAAGAGCCAGGCTTAGTAAACGCGCCATCGCGGAATTTCATAAAGCGATTGACGTACCATTCTTTGATTTGTTGGCTATCAGCGTCAACATAGAGTGAGAAATCAAGGAAGTCTGAAATAAACACGCGATGTGGCTCGTGTGGATAATTCATTCCGGTTTGTAAAACATTAAGCCCTTCAATAATAAGCACATCTGGTAGGTCGACGCACTTAACGTCATCAGTAATATTGTACGTAAGATGCGAGTAAACAGGGGCTGTGACATTTCTCTTGCAAGCTTTTACATCCGAAACAAAGTTCACTAAACGCTTGATATCGTAAGATTCAGGAAAGCCCTTTTTGCTCATCAACCCTTTCTCTTCTAACACCTCGTTTGGATATAAAAAGCCATCGGTTGTCACTAGTTCAACTTTTGGGTGGTTTTCCCAGCGAGAGAGTAGGGCTTTAAGCAGACGCGCAGTGGTACTTTTGCCAACAGCTACGCTACCCGCAATACCGATGATAAAAGGTGGCGCTTTCTCTTTCTTATCTAGAAATTGGTGGAGTACCGAGTTTCTATTCTGTCTGGCTGCCACATAGAGGTTCAATAGACGAGATAGCGGTAGATAGATCTCTACTGCCTCTTCCATTGTGAGCTTTTCATTGATGCCTTGAAGCTCTTTTAAGTCGCTCTCAGAAAGTGTCATCGGAACTAAATTCCTTAGCTCAGACCAACGTTCGCGGTCAAATGACATAAATGGGCTCATACAAAACTCTATAGTGGATAACAAAACAAGTGCATGGAAAATACATCAAGCGATAGATAAATAAAATATCTTCCTGTACTAGATGCGGGTTAAAGACGTAAACCTTGAGCTAAATAGCCGTATGTAGGAGTTTGGTCAGAGAATTTTGCACTTTTTTTCAATTTACTATTGCAAGGTGGAAAATCATTCAATAAAATGCGCCCCACTTGTGCCGACTTAGCTCAGTAGGTAGAGCAACTGACTTGTAATCAGTAGGTCACCAGTTCGATTCCGGTAGTCGGCACCACTTTCTCCCTTCCTATAAGGCAAGCGAGAGAAAGCTCAAAATTTGGAGAGGTTCCCGAGTGGCCAAAGGGAGCAGACTGTAAATCTGTTGGCACTGCCTTCGATGGTTCGAATCCGTCCCTCTCCACCATATTCTAAAGGTTAAATAGCTCAAACAGAGTTACGTGTTGCGTGCATCGTATAATGGCTATTACCTCAGCCTTCCAAGCTGATGATGCGGGTTCGATTCCCGCTGCACGCTCCAACTCATTTTGTGTGCTGATATAGCTCAGTCGGTAGAGCGCACCCTTGGTAAGGGTGAGGTCCCCAGTTCGACTCTGGGTATTAGCACCAGTCTAAAGCTTCTTCTCCTTTAATAAAGAAAACCATTTTTTTTGGTTGCGTGGTCTTATTTTAAGCCACCTAATCCGTACCTAGAGGGACACCCCATGTCTAAAGAAAAATTTGAACGTACGAAACCGCACGTAAACGTTGGTACTATCGGCCACGTTGACCACGGTAAAACAACTCTAACTGCTGCTATCTGTACTACTCTTGCAAAAGTATACGGCGGTGTTGCTAAAGATTTCGCATCTATCGATAACGCTCCAGAAGAGCGTGAGCGCGGTATCACAATCGCAACTTCTCACGTTGAGTACGACACTCCAGCACGGCACTACGCACACGTAGACTGTCCAGGACACGCGGATTATGTTAAAAACATGATCACTGGTGCTGCACAAATGGACGGCGGTATCCTAGTTGTTGCTGCGACTGACGGCCCTATGCCTCAAACTCGTGAGCACATCCTACTTGGTCGTCAAGTTGGTATCCCTTACATCATCGTATTCATGAACAAATGTGACATGGTAGATGACGAAGAGCTACTTGAGCTAGTTGAGATGGAAGTTCGTGAACTTCTTTCTGAATACGACTTCCCAGGTGATGACCTACCAGTTATCCAAGGTTCTGCACTTGGCGCACTAAACGGCGAGAAGCAGTGGGAAGACAAGATCGTTGAGCTTGCAGAAGCACTAGATTCTTACATTCCTGAGCCAGAGCGTGCAGTTGACCAACCGTTCCTACTACCAATTGAAGATGTATTCTCAATTCAAGGTCGTGGTACTGTTGTAACTGGTCGTATCGAGCGCGGTATCCTACGTGTAGGTGACGAAGTAGAAATCGTTGGTATCAAAGAGACTACTCTTACTACTTGTACTGGTGTTGAAATGTTCCGTAAACTGCTTGACGAAGGTCGTGCAGGTGAGAACGTTGGTGCACTTCTACGTGGTACTAAGCGTGATGACGTTGAACGTGGTCAAGTACTTTCTGCGAAAGGTTCTATCAACCCACACACTAAGTTTGAGTCTGAAGTATACGTACTTTCTAAAGACGAAGGCGGCCGTCACACTCCTTTCTTCAAAGGTTACCGTCCACAGTTCTACTTCCGTACAACTGACGTAACAGGCGACATCACTCTACCAGAAGGCGTAGAAATGGTAATGCCAGGTGACAACGTTCAAATGACTGTTGAGCTAATCGCTCCAATCGCAATGGACGAAGGTCTACGTTTCGCAATCCGCGAAGGTGGCCGTACAGTTGGTGCTGGTGTTGTAGCTAAAATCTTTGCATAAGATTTGACGAACCACTAGTAAAAAGGGCATCATTTGATGCCCTTTTTCTGCGCTAAAAAAAGAGTTGGATGTTTTGACATCGATTTTTGCTCTTAGCAAAGAATTAAACGGTCTTTTTGACTAAAATGACTGTTAGATGTGTTGTTTTGCAACGCAAAGGAATGTGCCCTGCAACAGCGGGGTTATTGTCGTCTATATTTAAGACTTATCACAGGTTGGTTTTATGAAAGCAAACGCTGAAACTCCTGATAGCTCAGGTGCAGCAGATACAATGAAGTGGATTGTCGCTTTTGTTCTGTTGGCTGCTGCTGTTGTGGGTAATTACCTGTATGGTGAATTGTCTGTTGTAATTCGCGCTGCAGGTGTAGTTGTGCTGATTGCTGCCGCACTAGGCGTTGCAGCAACAACAACTAAAGGTAAAGCTGCGATCGATTTTGCAAAAGAATCTCGTATGGAGATTCGTAAAGTTGTTTGGCCTACTCGCCAAGAAACTATGCAAACTACATTGATCGTTTTAGCTGTATGTATTGTTATGTCTCTAGTGCTTTGGGGAATTGACGGCATTATGGTCCGTCTAGTTTCTCTAGCAACTGGGGTGTAGAGGGTTCTGATTCATGAGTGAAGCTCCAAAAAAACGTTGGTATGTAGTTCAAGCCTTTTCTGGCTTTGAAGGTCGTGTTGCACAGTCGCTACGCGAGCATATTAAAATGCACAACATGGAAGAACTATTTGGCGATGTGCTAGTACCTACTGAAGAAGTAGTGGAAATGCGTGCAGGCCAACGCCGTAAAAGTGAACGTAAATTCTTCCCTGGCTACGTATTAGTTCAAATGATCATGAATGATGAATCATGGCACTTAGTACGCAGCATTCCGCGTGTTATGGGCTTCATTGGTGGTACCTCTGATCGTCCTGCACCAATCACTGATAAAGAAGCTGATGCTATCTTGAACCGTCTAGAGAAAGCGAGCGAGTCTCCACGTCCTAAGACAATGTTCGAAGCGGGTGAAGTGGTTCGTGTGAACGATGGTCCATTTGCTGACTTCAACGGTACTGTTGAAGAAGTAGATTACGAGAAAAGCCGCATTAAGGTATCTGTATCGATCTTTGGTCGTGCAACACCGGTTGAGCTTGAATTTGGTCAGGTTGAAAAACTGGACTAAAACTCTAAGTTTTGAACAAGCTGTGGATAAATACTTCATAAGTTGTTCAAAATAAAAGAGTATAAAAAATCACCTTTTTAGGGTTGTTAAAGGCGCGAATTATGATTATAATTTCGCGCCTTTTTGCTTCTGTGGAAGTGAAAAAGAGTTAATTGAATTTATGGGGAGCTCGCCTTGCGGCTAGCGCATGTACCCAAAATATTAGGAAATATCATGGCTAAGAAAGTTGAAGCTTATATCAAACTGCAAGTTGCAGCTGGTATGGCAAACCCAAGTCCACCGGTTGGTCCTGCTCTAGGTCAACACGGCGTGAACATCATGGAATTCTGTAAAGCGTTCAACGCAAAAACAGAATCTGTTGAGAAAGGTCTACCTACTCCAGTAGTTATTACTGTTTACAACGACCGTTCTTTCACGTTCGTAACTAAGACTCCACCTGCTGCTGTTCTTCTTAAGAAAGCTGCTGGCGTTAAGTCTGGTTCAGGTCGTCCAAACACTGAGAAAGTTGGTACTGTTACTGACGCTCAAGTTCAGGAAATCGCAGAAACTAAAGCTGCTGATATGACTGGTGCTGACATCGAAGCAATGAAACGTTCTATTGCTGGTACTGCTCGTTCAATGGGCCTAGTGGTAGAGGGATAAGATCATGGCTAAACTTACTAAGCGTATGCGCGTAATCCGCGACAAAGTTGACTCAACTAAAGAATACGAAATCAGCGAAGCTGTTGCTCTTCTTAAAGAACTAGCGACTGCTAAATTCGTTGAGTCTGTAGATGTTGCTGTTAACCTAGGCATCGATGCTCGTAAATCTGACCAAAACGTTCGTGGCGCAACAGTGCTACCTCACGGTACTGGCCGTGACATCCGCGTTGCTGTTTTCACTCAAGGTGCAAACGCAGAAGCTGCTAAAGCTGCTGGCGCAGATATCGTTGGTATGGAAGATCTTGCTGAGCAAGTGAAAAAAGGCGAAATGAACTTCGACGTAGTTGTTGCTTCTCCAGATGCAATGCGTGTTGTTGGTCAACTAGGTACAATCCTAGGTCCACGCGGCCTTATGCCAAACCCTAAAGTTGGTACTGTAACTCCTAACGTTGCTGAAGCGGTTAAGAACGCTAAAGCTGGTCAGGTTCGTTACCGTAACGACAAGAACGGCATCATCCACACTACTATCGGTAAAGCATCTTTCGAAGCTAGCCAGCTTCAAGAGAACCTAGAAGCTCTTCTAGTTGCTCTTAAGAAAGCTAAGCCTTCTTCAGCTAAGGGTTCTTACCTGAAGAAAGTAAGCATCTCTACTACGATGGGTGCTGGTGTTGCTGTTGATCAAGCTAGTCTTGACACTCAAGCAAACTAATTTGCTTAGGCGCAGATTTAGTGTATACTTCTGCGCCTAATATTTGTGGTTGGGTGGTTTTAAAGCAATTTGAAATCATCTATCCCAAGACCGTAGGCGCTGTCGATTTTCATTAGATTATTGATAGCTTAATAAAACCTACGTAGGCGATGTTGTGGTTTGAAGTGGATTTATTCACTTTTAAATAACATCGTAAACGCTCAATACATTTTGTATTGGGTGCTGTAATCACAACCAGAGGTTAATCCAAATGGCTTTAAATCTTCAAGACAAAAAAGCAATTGTTGCTGAAGTCAACGAAGCTGCCAGTGGTGCACTTTCTGCAGTTGTAGCTGATTCTCGTGGCGTTGAAGTTGGCGCAATGACTTCTCTACGTAAACAAGCTCGCGAAGCGGGTGTTTACATGAAAGTTGTTCGTAACACACTAGCACGCCGTGCGGTTCAGGGTACAGACTACGAGTGTCTAGTAGACACTTTCACTGGTCCAACTCTGATCGCGTTCTCTAACGAGCACCCAGGTGCTGCAGCGCGTCTTTTCAAAGACTTCGCTAAAGAGAACAAAGATTTCGAGATCAAAGCTGCTGCATTTGAAGGCGCAGTTACTGATGCTGAAGTACTAGCGACACTACCAACTTACGACGAAGCTATCGCACGCCTAATGATGTGCATGAAAGAAGCTTCTGCTGGCAAGCTGGTTCGTACTATCGCTGCACTACGTGACCAAAAAGAAGAAGCAGCGGCTTAAGCCTTGCTTTTCACTGGTTGCAAATTAAACTTATTGTTGACTTAAAAGAGAATTGTTATGTCTATTACTAACGAGCAAATCCTAGACGCAGTTGCAGAAATGTCTGTAATGCAAGTTGTTGAGCTTATCGAAGCTATGGAAGAGAAATTCGGCGTTTCAGCTGCAGCTGCAGTTGTAGCTGGTGGCGCAGCTGGCGGCGACGCTGCTGCTGAGCAAACTGAATTCGACGTAATCCTAACTGCTGCTGGCGCTAACAAAGTACAAGTTATCAAAGCTGTACGTGGCGCAACTGGCCTAGGTCTTAAAGAAGCTAAAGGTCTTGTAGACTCAGCTCCTGCAGCGCTTAAAGAAGGCGTTGACAAAGCTGAAGCTGAAGCTCTTAAAGCACAGCTAGAAGAAGCTGGCGCTTCTGTTGAAATCAAGTAATTATTACTTAATTTCATAGCCGCAAGGCTAATGGCTGGTGGTTTATTAACCACCGGCCTTTTTGCGCTGTAGGGCTATGACGAAATTTCCGCTGTTTAACCGTCATAATCCGAGCAAAAAAACAGTCATTTTTTCGAAATGATTGTTCACTACCACTAAACAGCTGTTTGTCACCACCCCCTCTGAAGAGTGTTTTGGGTGGTTTGGGTCACTTATCAGCGAGCTGAGGAACCCCATGGTTTACTCTTATACCGAGAAAAAGCGCATCCGTAAGGATTTTGGTACTCGTCCACAAGTTTTGGACATTCCATACCTGTTATCGATCCAGCTTGATTCTTTCGACAAATTCATCGAACAGGATCCAGAAGGTCAATACGGTCTTGAAGCTGCTTTCCGTTCTGTATTTCCAATTCAGAGCTACAACGGCAATTCTGAGCTGCAATACGTTAGCTACCGTCTTGGTGAGCCAGTTTTTGACGTTAAAGAATGTCAAATCCGCGGTGTTACTTACTCAAAGCCACTACGCGTAAAACTACGTCTAGTTATCTTTGATCGAGATGCACCAGCAGGTACTGTAAAAGACATTAAAGAACAAGAAGTCTACATGGGCGAAATTCCGCTTATGACAGACAATGGTACTTTCGTAATTAATGGTACCGAGAGGGTTATCGTATCCCAGCTGCACCGAAGCCCAGGCGTGTTCTTCGACAGTGATAAGGGTAAGACCCACTCATCAGGTAAAGTTCTTTATAACGCACGTGTAATTCCTTACCGTGGCTCATGGTTAGACTTTGAGTTCGATCCTAAGGATAACTTATTCGTACGTATCGACCGTCGTCGTAAGCTACCAGCATCGATTATTCTTCGTGCACTTGGTAAATCGACTGAAGAGATCCTTGATCTGTTCTTCGACAAAGTGAACTTCGAAGTGAAAGACCAAACTCTTCTTATGGAGTTGGTTCCTGATCGTCTACGTGGTGAAACTGCGTCATTCGACATCGAAGCAAACGGTAAAACTTACGTTGAGACTGGTCGTCGTGTTACTGCTCGCCATATCCGTCAACTTGAAAAAGATGGCGTTGAGCACATCGAAGTACCAGTAGAGTACATCGTTGGTAAAGTTGCATCTAAAGATTACATCAACGAAGCAACTGGCGAGATCATCGTTGGCGCGAACCAAGAGATTAGCCTAGAAGCTCTTGCTAACCTGTCTCAAGCAGGCCACAAGGCTCTACAAACTCTGTTCACGAATGACCTAGATCACGGTCCATTCATGTCAGACACTCTACGTGCAGATAGCACAGTAGATCGCATCTCTGCATTGGTAGAAATCTACCGCATGATGCGTCCTGGCGAGCCACCAACGAAAGAAGCTGCAGAGTCTCTATTCGAAAGCCTATTCTTCTCTGAAGAACGTTACGACCTATCAACTGTAGGCCGTATGAAGTTCAACAGCTCTATCGAGCGTGAAGAAGAAGAAGAGCGCGGTACTCTGGATGAATCAGACATCATCGAAGTGATGAAGAAACTGATTGGTATCCGTAACGGTATTGGTGAAGTGGACGATATCGACCACCTTGGCAACCGTCGTATCCGTTCTGTAGGTGAAATGGCAGAAAACCAATTCCGTGTTGGTCTAGTTCGTGTAGAACGTGCCGTTAAAGAGCGCCTAAGCCTTGGTGACCTTGATGCAATCATGCCTCAAGACCTTATCAACGCTAAGCCGATCTCTGCTGCAGTTAAAGAATTCTTTGGCTCTTCACAGCTTTCACAGTTCATGGACCAAAACAACCCATTGTCAGAAGTTACGCACAAACGTCGTATCTCTGCTTTAGGTCCTGGTGGTCTTACTCGTGAGCGCGCAGGCTTCGAAGTACGTGACGTTCACGTAACTCACTACGGTCGTCTATGTCCGATCGAAACGCCTGAAGGTCCAAACATCGGTCTAATTAACTCACTATCTGCGTTTGCACGTTGTAACGATTACGGTTTCCTAGAAACTCCGTACCGTCGTGTAGTAGATGGTGTAGTAACAGAAGAAGTTGATTACCTGTCTGCAATCCAGGAAGGTCAATTCGTAATCGCGCAAGCAAACACCATTCTTACTGAAGAAGGTACGTTTGCAGATGAGCTAATCACAGCTCGTCAAAAAGGTGAATCTGGTCTTCATCCACGCGATCACGTTGACTACATGGACGTTGCGACAAACCAAGTAGTATCTATCGCTGCTTCGCTTATCCCGTTCCTAGAACACGATGATGCGAACCGTGCATTGATGGGTGCCAACATGCAACGTCAAGCTGTACCAACACTTAAGGCTGATAAGCCTCTAGTAGGTACTGGTATCGAACGTAACATCGCAGTTGACTCTGGTGTTACAGCGGTTGCTAAACGTGGTGGTCAAGTTCAGTCTGTAGACGCTTCTCGTATCGTAGTTAAGGTTAACGAAGATGAATTGGTACCTGGCGAAGCTGGTATCGATATCTACAACCTAACTAAGTACACGCGTTCGAACCAAAACACATGTATTAACCAACGTCCAACTGTACTTCCTGGTGAACCAGTTGCACGTGGCGATGTTCTTGCTGATGGTCCTTCAACAGACCTTGGTGAACTAGCTCTTGGCCAAAACATGCGTATCGCATTCATGCCTTGGAACGGTTACAACTTCGAAGACTCGATCTTAGTATCTGAGCGCGTAGTTCAAGAAGACCGTTTCACGACAATCCACATCCAAGAACTATCTTGTGTGGCTCGTGATACTAAGCTGGGTTCTGAAGAGATCACAGCTGATATTCCAAACGTAGGTGAGTCTGCTCTGTCTAAACTAGACGAGTCAGGTATCGTTTACATTGGTGCTGAAGTTAAGGGTGGCGACATCCTAGTTGGTAAAGTAACCCCTAAAGGTGAAACTCAACTGACTCCTGAAGAGAAGCTACTACGTGCTATCTTCGGTGAGAAAGCATCTGATGTTAAAGATACTTCTCTACGTGTACCAAACTCTGTTTCGGGTACTATCATCGATGTACAAGTCTTCACTCGCGATGGCGTAGAGAAAGACAAGCGTGCACTTGAAATCGAACAGATGCAGCTTAAAGAAGCTAAGAAAGACCTAACTGAAGAGTTCCAAATTCTTGAGGGTGGCCTTCTTAACCGTGTTAAAGCTGTACTTCTGTCTGGTGGTTACTCTGAAGCTAAGCTTGATACTATCGGTCGTAAGCAATGGCTAGAGCAAGTTCTAGAAGACGATGCGCTACAAACACAGCTTGAGCAACTTGCTGAGCAGTGGGATGAGCTAAAAGCAGACTTCGATAAGAAGTTTGAAACTAAGCGTCGTAAAATCACTCAAGGTGATGATCTAGCGCCTGGCGTTCTTAAGATTGTTAAAGTTTACCTAGCGGTTAAACGTCGTATCCAGCCTGGTGATAAGATGGCCGGTCGTCACGGTAACAAAGGTGTAATCTCTAAGATTAACCCTGTTGAAGACATGCCATACGATGAGAAAGGTCAGCCTGTAGACATCGTACTTAACCCGCTGGGTGTACCATCGCGTATGAACATCGGTCAGATCCTAGAAGTTCACTTAGGTTTGGCTGCGAAAGGTATCGGTGACAAGATCAACCAAATGGTTAAGGAACAACAAGAACTGCATAAGTTCCGTGAGTTCCTACAGAAGGTTTACGATCTTGGTGATACTCGTCAGAAAGTTGATATTGCTGAACTGTCTGATGATCAAGTTCGTACACTGATCAAGAACCTACGTGGCGGTCTACCGATTGCTACTCCTGTGTTCGACGGTGCTTCTGAGTCTCTAATCAAAGAACTACTTAAACTGGGTGATCTGCCAGAATCTGGTCAGCTTAAACTGTTTGATGGTCGTACTGGTGATTCGTTTGAGCGTCCTGTAACTGTTGGTTACATGTACATGCTGAAACTGAACCA
Source organism: Vibrio sp. 10N.247.310.23 (assembly GCF_041467155.1). NCBI lineage: Bacteria > Pseudomonadati > Pseudomonadota > Gammaproteobacteria > Vibrionales > Vibrionaceae > Vibrio > Vibrio sp. 10N.247.310.23. The sequence continues at coordinate 15,014 of NZ_JBFSTZ010000004.1, forward strand.
CTTGGTTGATGACAAGATGCATGCTCGTTCAACTGGTTCTTACAGCCTAGTAACTCAGCAACCACTTGGTGGTAAAGCTCAGTTCGGTGGTCAGCGTTTCGGTGAGATGGAAGTATGGGCACTAGAAGCATACGGTGCTGCATATACTCTACAAGAAATGCTAACAGTTAAGTCAGATGACGTTAACGGCCGTACTAAGATGTATAAGAACATCGTAGACGGTAACCATAGCATGGAACCTGGTATGCCTGAGTCGTTCAACGTACTGTTGAAAGAGATTCGCTCGCTAGGTATCAACATCGAGCTAGAAGACGAAGAGTAATCCCTCCTTCTTTTTAAAAGAAGATAGGATTATTTGGTAAAAGGGAGCTTGCTACAGCAGTGAGCTCCTTTAACTCCTTACAGGAGCTGAATGTGAAAGACTTATTAAACTTTCTAAAAGCACAGCATAAGACCGAAGAATTTGATGCAATCAAAATCGGTCTATCTTCACCAGACATGATCCGTTCATGGTCTTTTGGTGAAGTTAAAAAGCCGGAAACAATTAACTATCGTACGTTCAAACCTGAACGTGATGGTCTGTTCTGTGCACGTATTTTTGGTCCAGTTAAAGACTACGAATGTCTTTGTGGCAAATACAAGCGCCTGAAGCACCGTGGTGTTATCTGTGAGAAGTGTGGCGTTGAAGTTACACAAACTAAAGTTCGTCGTGACCGCATGGGCCACATCGAGCTAGCTTCACCAGTTGCTCACATCTGGTTCCTAAAATCACTGCCGTCTCGTATCGGTCTACTAATGGATATCCCTCTACGTGATATCGAACGTGTTCTTTACTTCGAGATGTACGTAGTAACTGAACCAGGTATGACTGATCTAGAAAAATCTCAGATGCTTACTGAAGAAGAGTATCTGGATCGTCTAGAAGAGTGGGGTGACGAATTTACTGCTAAGATGGGTGCTGAAGCGATCAAAGATCTGCTTGCAACAATGGACCTTCATCAAGAAGTGGAAGAAATGCGCGAAGAGTTAGAAACGACTAACTCAGAAACTAAGCGTAAAAAAGTTACTAAGCGCCTGAAGCTAGTTGAAGCGTTCATTGCATCGGGTAACGATCCGCAATGGATGATTCTGACTGTACTTCCGGTTCTGCCGCCAGATCTACGTCCTCTAGTACCACTAGATGGCGGTCGTTTTGCGACTTCAGATCTGAACGACCTTTACCGTCGTGTGATCAACCGTAACAACCGTTTGAAGCGCCTTCTAGAGCTAGCTGCTCCGGACATCATCGTACGTAACGAAAAGCGTATGCTGCAAGAGTCTGTTGATGCACTTCTAGATAACGGTCGTCGTGGTCGTGCTATCACTGGTTCTAACAAGCGTCCTCTGAAATCTCTTGCTGATATGATCAAGGGTAAACAAGGTCGTTTCCGTCAGAACCTTCTAGGTAAACGTGTAGACTACTCTGGCCGTTCTGTAATCACAGTAGGTCCATACCTTCGTCTACATCAGTGTGGTCTTCCTAAGAAGATGGCACTTGAGCTATTTAAGCCGTTCATCTACAGCAAGCTAGAAACTCGTGGTATGGCTACGACAATCAAAGCTGCTAAGAAGATGGTAGAGCGCGAAGAAGCTATCGTTTGGGATATCCTGGACGAAGTAATCCGCGAACACCCAGTACTACTTAACCGTGCACCTACACTTCACCGTCTAGGTATCCAAGCGTTTGAACCAGTACTAATCGAAGGTAAAGCGATTCAGCTTCACCCACTAGTGTGTGCGGCATACAACGCCGACTTCGATGGTGACCAAATGGCGGTACACGTGCCTCTAACTCTAGAAGCACAGCTTGAAGCACGTACACTGATGATGTCGACGAATAACATTCTGTCGCCAGCGTCAGGTGATCCGATCATCGTACCTTCTCAGGACGTTGTATTGGGTCTTTACTACATGACACGTGACAAGATCAACGTGAAAGGCGAAGGTATGTACCTTGCTGGCCCTGCTGAGGCTGAAAAGGCATACCGTACTAAGACTGCTGAGCTACACGCTCGCGTTAAAGTACGTATCACCGAAACTGTAGTAGACGAAGATGGTAACAGCACTACTGAAACGAAGATGGTTGATACAACTGTCGGCCGTGCAATGCTATGGCAAATCGTTCCAGCTGGCCTACCGTACAGCATCGTTAACCAAAAGTTAGGTAAGAAGCAGATCTCTACTCTTCTTAACGAGTGTTACCGTAAGCTTGGTCTAAAAGATACAGTAGTATTTGCTGACCAAATCATGTACGCAGGTTTTGCATACGCTGCACTTTCTGGTGTTTCTGTAGGTATCGACGATATGGTTGTACCTCAAGCGAAATACGATGAAATTGAATCTGCTGAAGAAGAAGTTCGCGAAATCCAAGAGCAATTCCAATCTGGTCTTGTTACTGCGGGTGAGCGTTACAACAAAGTTATCGATATCTGGGCATCTACGAATGACCGCGTTGCGAAAGCAATGATGGATAACCTATCTTCTGAAACAGTTATCAACCGTGACGGCGAAGAAGAACAGCAAGAATCGTTCAACAGCATCTACATGATGGCCGACTCGGGCGCACGTGGTTCTGCAGCTCAGATTCGTCAGCTAGCAGGTATGCGTGGTCTGATGGCGCGTCCAGATGGTTCAATCATCGAAACGCCGATCACAGCGAACTTTAAAGAAGGTCTAAACGTCCTTCAGTACTTTATCTCAACGCACGGTGCTCGTAAGGGTCTTGCGGATACAGCACTGAAAACAGCAAACTCGGGTTACCTAACTCGTCGTCTAGTAGACGTTGCTCAAGACGTTGTAGTACACGAACATGACTGTGGCACGCATGAAGGTATCGACATGATGCCTCACATCGAAGGTGGTGACGTTAAAGTTGCACTTTCTGAGCTTGCTCTAGGTCGTGTAGTAGCTGAAGACGTTCTTAAGCCTGGTACTGAAGATGTACTGATTCCACGTAATACTCTGATTGATGAGAAGTGGTGTCAAATCATGGAAGACAACTCAGTAGATAGCATGAAAGTGCGCTCTGTTGTTACCTGTGATGCAGACTTCGGTTGTTGTGCACAGTGTTACGGTCGTGACCTAGCACGTGGTCACCTAGTGAACCAAGGTGAAGCAGTTGGTGTTATCGCTGCACAATCTATCGGTGAACCGGGTACACAGCTAACGATGCGTACGTTCCACATCGGTGGTGCGGCATCTACTGCAGCAGCAGAGAACAGCATCCAAGCTAAGACAACTGGTACTGTGAAACTTCACAATGCTAAGTTCGTAGTTAACAAAGATAAGAAACTGGTTATCACTTCTCGTGCATCTGAGATGACGATTATTGATGAATTCGGCCGTACTAAAGAGAAGCACAAACTTCCTTACGGTTCGATGCTAACCAAAGGCGACAACGCAGCAGTTACTGCTGGTGAAGTTGTAGCTAACTGGGAAGCGCATACCATGCCAATCATCACTGAAGTGGCAGGTCGTATCCAATTCGTAGATATGATCGATGGTATTACAGTTTCTCGTCAAACTGACGATCTAACGGGTCTTTCTTCAAGTGAAGTTACAGACGCAGCAGCTCGCCCAGCAGCAGGTAAAGATATGCGTCCAGCTATCAAACTTGTTGATGAGCAAGGTAACGACGTAATGATCCCTGGTACTGATATGCCAGCTCACTACTTCCTACCTGGCAAAGCGATTGTAAACATCGAAGATGGCGCTGAAGTTGGCATCGGTGACACACTATCTCGTATCCCTCAAAAATCGAGCGGAAACAAAGATATCACCGGTGGTCTACCACGCGTAGCTGACCTATTCGAAGCTCGTAAGCCTAAAGAGCCTGCGATCCTTGCTGAGCACACAGGTACTGTGTCTTTCGGTAAAGAAACGAAAGGTAAGCGTCGTCTAGTAATCACTCGTGAAGGCGGTGACGCTTACGAAGAGATGATTCCTAAGCATCGTCAATTGAACGTGTTCGAAGGTGAGAAGATTGAACGTGGTGATGTAATCGCCGACGGTCCTGAAACTCCACACGATATCCTGCGTCTACGTGGTATCCACGCAGTAACTCAGTACATCGCGAACGAAGTTCAAGAAGTTTACCGCTTACAAGGCGTAAAGATTAACGATAAGCACATCGAGACTATCGTTCGTCAAATGCTACGTAAGTGTACAATCACTCATTCTGGTGACTCTCCGTTCCTACCTGGCGAACAAGTTGAGTACCACAATGTTAAGATTGCTAACCGTAAGCTAGAAGCTGAAGGTAAAGAACTAGTACGTTTCGAACGTGATCTACTAGGTATTACTAAAGCATCTCTTGCAACTGAGTCATTCATCTCAGCTGCATCGTTCCAAGAAACGACTCGCGTACTAACAGAAGCTGCGGTTTCTGGTAAGCGTGATGACCTTCGCGGTCTGAAAGAGAACGTAATTGTTGGTCGTCTGATCCCAGCTGGTACTGGTTTCGCATACCACCAAGAGCGTCAAAAACAACGTGAAGAAGAGCAAGAAGGTCCTTCAGCTGAACAAGCTACTGACAATCTAGCAGCACTTCTAAACGCTGGTTTCTCTTCAGAAGAGTAAGCTCTACGAGTAGTCTCTAAGAGATAAGAAAAAGGCACCTTCGGGTGCCTTTTTTGTATCTGGCGTATTGGTATTTAGCTATGACTTATAAAGTGATAGGTGTGCTTATCTAGCTGGTGAGGTTGGATTTATGTCCTGAAGAGTGCTCTTTGAGGCCAGTAAGATAAAGGGTAGAGATGACTAGGCTGATTAGGGCTGTAACCATATGCTTATGGCTAAAGGTCAGGGCGAGCGAGTAAGCTCTGTCTGAAAGGTTCTGGGTAGTTTGGATAACCTTACAGACAAAACAAAAAGCTTGCACAGAGGCAAGCTTATTAAGGATTCGGCTAACTAAGCGCCTGGTGGAATCGCTAAACTGTCTGCAATAAGCTGGATAAGATTATCTTCTACTTCAAAACGTAGTTCGAGTAGTTCACCTACTTTGGACATATCTCCTTCGAAGTTAGGCAACTCATCGTCTGCATTTACTTTAACGTACTTATCATTGAATTCTAGAAGCGGCTCGGTTGTAAGTACGATCTTCGCGTAAGTTGTATCAATCTCGTCATTGGTTTTAAAGCCTGTTGCTTGCCATTTTTTCATGACCATATCGTAGATCTTAAAATGACCCTCTGAGATATAATCGACAACATGATCACAGAATGAGCTTATTTCTTTAGGGGAAGGGAGTTCAACAACGTTTGATTGCCCGTTGCTAGCTGGCTGCAAGGCACCTAGCTTACAATACTCAACGATTAGAGACTGTCGAGTTTCGAGCCAATGATCGATGACCTCATTAGAGCCACCCCATTGTTCTTGTATTTGTTTGAATTTATTTAGCATGACCATGTCCTCATGATCTGATCACAACCTTGTGATCAAGTAATTGCCTAAGCAGGGTCCGTTTTATTGGTAGCTACTAAAAGTAATAGCTTGAAATATTCTCTGCTACAACTCTAGTATGAAATTAGATTGCCAGTAAAATGAACGAACTGCAAGCAATGAGGCATAGGGATGTTAAAAAAAAGTGATAACAAAATGACAGAGCAAGCTTATTGGTGCGTCGTTTCTGGTAGTGATATTTGGGTTAATAATGATCAGTTTCCGTTTGGCTCTGCTGAAGAGCTTGGGCTGAGTGTGGAGCATGCAATCTGTATTGGTCAGCATCAAGGTCGCAAGGTGTATTGGCTCAACGATTGTGATGTGGAGAATGAGCTGAGCATGGTCAGCCTAAGAGAGTTACTGCACTGGCCTGAAGTGAGTTTCTTGACTGCAAGCAAAGCCATCCAATATGGGCATATGACTCAAAGTATGCGTTTTTGCCCTCAGTGTGGTGGTCGAAATCATCTCAACCATAACCAGGTGGCGATGCAGTGTGGAGATTGCCGCACACTTCATTATCCTCGTATCTTCCCGTGCATCATTGTCGCTGTACGAAACGACAACAAGATATTGCTTGCGCAGCACCCAAGACATAAGACAGGTATGTATACCGTGATAGCGGGCTTCCTAGAGGTCGGAGAGACCTTAGAGCAGTGTGTGGCAAGAGAAGTCAAAGAAGAAACGGGTATCGATGTCGATAATATTCGTTATTTTGGCAGCCAACCATGGGCGTTTCCATCGAGTATGATGATGGGCTTTCTCGCAGATTATGCTGGTGGTAAGCTTAAGCCTGACTACAGCGAGCTATCGGATGCTCAATGGTTTGACGTAACAAGCCTACCTGATGTTGCTCCTGTTGGAACTATTGCGAGACAGTTGATTGAGAAAACCGTTGATGACGTGATAAAAGATGGTGTGACGGAGCAGATGCTAGAGCACTAATTTGCCTGTGATAGTATTTGGCCTATGGGTGGTCAAAAGCTAAAAAAAAAACCCTCCACAAGTGGAGGGGGTAAGTAAGATGTCGTTATGAGATGCTGAGTAGTGACTACTCAGATGTTATAATTGTAATTTTCGCTAGCGAACAAATTTTTAACATGCTCCCGTAATTGGGTGCAAATTAAGCATTGATTTAAAAGTTAATAACTTGATCTAGGTTGCAAAGCACACAGCTTTTACCCTTCAATCAGTGTTAGAATACTTGCCATCAAAACTAGACAAGATTGAATTGGAATTTAACGGAATGACCGAATTAAAAAACGATCGCTATTTACGCGCACTTTTAAAACAGCCTGTTGATTACACACCGGTATGGATGATGCGCCAAGCTGGCCGCTATCTTCCTGAATACAAAGCAACGCGCGCTGAAGCGGGCGATTTCATGTCTTTGTGCAAAAACGCGGAACTGGCATCAGAAGTAACACTTCAACCTTTACGTCGTTTCCCGCTTGATGCGGCAATCTTGTTCTCAGACATCCTAACTATCCCTGATGCAATGGGCTTAGGTTTGTACTTTGAAACAGGTGAAGGTCCTAAGTTTGAGCGTCCTATCACGTGTAAAGCTGACGTAGAGAAGATTGGCCTACCTGATCCAGAAGGCGAGCTTCAATACGTAATGAATGCCGTTCGTCAGATCCGTAAAGACCTGAAAGGCGAAGTGCCACTGATTGGTTTCTCTGGTAGCCCATGGACTCTAGCGACATACATGGTTGAAGGTGGAAGCTCTAAAGCATTCACTAAGATCAAGAAGATGATGTACGCAGAACCACAAACGCTGCACCTGCTTCTAGACAAGCTGGCTGACAGTGTTATCGAATACTTGAACGCGCAAATTAAAGCGGGTGCTCAATCGGTAATGGTATTTGATACATGGGGTGGTGTACTGACTCCTCGTGACTACAACCTATTCTCACTGCAATACATGCACAAAATCGTTGATGGCCTAATCCGTGAAAACGAAGGTCGTCGAGTACCGGTTACTCTGTTCACTAAGAACGGTGGCATGTGGCTTGAGTCTATCGCAGCAACAGGTTGTGATGCGGTTGGTCTAGACTGGACTATCAACATCGCAGATGCAAAAGCTCGCATCGGCGACAAAGTTGCTCTGCAAGGTAACATGGATCCTTCAATGCTTTACGCTCAGCCTGAACGTATTCGCGAAGAAGTGGGCAGCATCCTTGAAGGCTTCGGCGACGGTGGTACAGGTCATGTATTTAACCTAGGCCACGGTATCCACTTAGATGTACCGCCAGAGAACGCTGGTGTATTCGTTGACGCTGTTCACGAATTGTCTAAGCCTTACCACAAGTAATTCTGAGTAAGATTATTGAAAGCGCTGTTGGGAAACCAACAGCGCTTTTTTATTGCCTGAAATTGGCATTTGATGGCGGTTTAATCTTGTTGTGTGCAGTTAATTAGGTATTTGGATCATGGTAGGCCAAATGCTCAGAGATATGTTTCCTGATATAAGGAATGACTTCACTTTCAAACCAAGGGTTCTTCTTGAGCCAGATATTATTGCGTGGCGAAGGGTGGGGTAATGGCAAAAACTCAGGCGCCCACCTTTGCCAATCACGCACGGTTTCGGTCAATGTGCTGGTGGTCTTGTTTGTTAGGTAATGGTTTTGTGCGTACTGGCCAATCAGCAGTGTCATTTGAATATTGGGTAGAGATTGCAGCACTTTGTTATGCCAAAGCTCCGCGCACTCTTTGCGTGGTGGAAGATCACCACTTTTCCCTTTCCCCGGATAACAAAACCCCATAGGCACAATCGCGACTTTTTGCTCGTCGTAAAAAGTATCGCTATCTATCCCTAACCATCCTCTTAATCGTTCGCCACTCGCGTCATTCCAAGGGATCGACGACTCATGCACCTTGATACCCGGCGCTTGACCTATGATCAGCAAGCGCGCGTTTGGATGCGCTTGAATCACCGGGTTAGCACCGTGTGATAGGTGAGGCTCACAAGCTCGGCATTGTCGAATCTCTTTAAGTAACGAAGAGGACATCAGTAACCTTTATCAAAATCGATGACATGATTAAGTGTAAAGCCATCTCGCCACTGTTTGTAATTCTCTGCGAAGATCTCGACTACTTGTCTTGGCTCACTGAGTGCAGCGATGTGTGGAGTGATGGTGACTTGCGGTAGTTTCCAGAAAGGATGTTCCTGAGAGAGGGGTTCACTTTCAAACACATCTAAAAATGCGTGTTCTACCCATCTGTTTTTTATGGCGAGCAACAAGGCTTTATTGTCGATGCTTTCCCCTCGACCGACATTAAACAGCAACACATTAGAGCAGTAACCTAACGTGGTTTGGTTCAACAGCTGATAGGTTTCAGCGGTTGATGGCAAGGTGTTGACCACAATATCGGCCTGCTTAAGGGCAGCCTCTATCTCATTGATGTGGAAAGTCTCTTTAAAGGTTTCTTGTTTGGATGGGATGCCGGTACGGTTGACACCTATGGTATGAATACCAAAAGCCGCCGCGGTTTTTGCCAAATGACTGCCGATTGAACCTGTTCCTAAAATCACCATAGTTTTGTCAGTTAGGCTAGTATAAAGCTGTGGCTGCCAGTTTCGTTGTTGTTGATGCTGGTGGTAATGAGGGAAGTGTCTACAGTGACTGATTGTGTAACCCAATACGTATTCTGCGATAGCCGGACCAAAGATGCCTTTGACGTTGGTTAGCGTATAGTCCTGGCGCAGATCTGGCTGAGTGAGTTTATTGATTCCGGCATAGGTACTCTGTACCCAGTCTAGCTCTTTAAACTCGCCGAGGCGCTCTGCGATTAGAGGTGGTGACGCCAAGACAATCTGTGCTGATTTGGGGTTTTGAGTGATTTCTAGGTCGGGTAAATCCTGGTTTAGAATCAGTTGCGTATAGGTATCGTCATGCTCAGTAAGAATATAGAGCTTATTCGTAAAATTGTTCATCGGCTTACCTTTTCCCCCCAGGGTTTATCAAGTACACTTTCGCTGTCTTTTTCTGCAATTATTGAGTGACTATGCTTCAGAATCCACTGCAGGTTCGTCTTGAAAAGTTAGAACCTTGGCAACAAATTACCTTTATGGCGTGTCTATGTGAGCGTATGTACCCTAACTATGCCATGTTTTGTGAGAATACAGAATTTGCGGAAGCTCGAATCTATCGTGATGTTTTGGATAGCATTTGGGAAATCCTGACGGTTAAAACAGCAAAGGTGAACTTTGAGCGTCAACTTGAGAAGGTTGAAGAGCTATTCCCTAGCGGTGATGATTTTGATTTTTATGGTGTTTACCCAGCAATGGACGCATGCCAAGGCCTAGCAACGCTAATTCATGGTCTGCTTGACCGTGAACATATGTTGGAAGCGGTAATTAAAGTGAGTCAACAATCGGTGAAGACGGTTGCTGAGCTTGAGTTTGCTCAAGGCGCTGAAGAAGTGACGAACGAAAACCAGAAAGAAAACGAAGCGGTGTGTGAAGAGTGGGACGTTCAGTGGGCCATTTTCCGACCTCTACGTGAAACGACTGAGCGTGACTTAGAGCTGATCAAAGACCTACGCCACGAACTGCGTGAAGACCCAGTCAGTAACATTGGTGTTGCGCTATAATTCGCAATTGCACCAAGGTACGAATAAAAACAAAGGCTCCCTAGGGAGCCTTTGTTGTATCTGACGGTATCAAATTTAGATTAAGCGTCTTTTTTGTCTTCGTTCTACACTTTGTCTTTTGATGCCTTATCTTTTGATGCGTCGTCGTCATTCGTTGATTTTGCATCTGAAGAGTCGTTGTCTGCTGGAGTTTCTTCCTCGTCCTCGTCATCGCGGTTTTCGATAACACCGTGTGTCTCTTTCCACTTCTCCCAGCGTTGGAACGCCAGTTCTTGCATGTCAGTCGTCTTATCCGCTTCGTCGACAATCTCTTCGCCCACTAGGTGCTCAAAGATGTCTTCTAGGGTGATGATGCCCTGAATAGTGCCGTATTCGTCCACAACTAAAGACAGTTGCAGGCGGTTTGCCATCATCTGGTCAAAGGCCTTAGCCAAGCCCATGTTGTTCAGCAACACGTGGATAGGGCGCATTACTTCACCCAAAGCTTTCTCACCACAACCGGCTTGCTGCAATCTAAACAGCTCTAAGCGGTGAACAAAACCGATGATGTTGTCACTCTGCTCGCTGTAAACCAGCGGACGTGAGAATGGCGTGTCTTTATGTTGTTCTAGGAACGTATTCACACTCATTTCCGCATCAACACGGAATACCACTGGGCGCGGCGTCATTACCTGAGTCACGGGTACATCTTGAATACCCAGTAGGTTGCTCAGGATTTTTGACTCGCCTTCTGCAAATTCACCGCTCTCTTTTGCCAAAATCGCCATTGCAGATAACTCATCACGCATTTTTGGTGCTTGGTGGCCACGAGCAAGACGTTTGGTGATCTGTTCTGAGAACCATACAAACGGTGTTAGGAATAACACCATCCAACGAAGCACGCTTGCCGAAGCAGGAGCAAGTTGACGCCAGTAGGTTGCACCAATGGTTTTTGGAACAATCTCAGATAATACCAAGATACCTAGCGTTAGCACGGCAGAGAAGACACCTAACCATTGGCTACCAAAAACGACAGCCGCTTGTGCACCTGCTGTCGCAGCACCGATAGTATGGGCGATGGTGTTGAGCGTTAAAATTGACGCAAGCGGGCGGTCAATATCTGTTTTCAGTTTGTCTAAAGACTCTGCTGCAGGGTGCCCATTTTGTTTTAGTTGAGCAATGTAGCTCGGACTAATACTCAAAAGTACAGCTTCCAAAACAGAACAAATGAAAGAAACTCCAATAGCAATGGAGACGTAAATAGATAGCAGCAGCATGTTTGCCCTTAAATTAAATTGTACGCTTTAGCAGCGATTCAGCGTGGATTATAGTGAAAAAGTAGTGGCTAGGTCATCATTAATTTTGCTCTCAGCCCCTTTTAAACAAGGGCTTGCTTAATAAAATCAGTAACAAATTGTGAGTTATTACTCATATTATGGCTAAAACTACGGCATTAGAGCTAAAGATCGACGACAAACCTTTGCCAGATGGGGCATTTATGTTTTAGAGTGAATTGAATTCAAAAATACAAAGAAGGGAAACCTAAAATGAACAAGACTCAATTAATCGACTTTATTGCTGAAAAAGCGGACCTTTCTAAAGCACAAGCTAAAGCTGCTCTAGAAGCGACTCTTGGCGGTGTTACAGATGCTCTTAAAGATGGCGATCAAGTTCAGCTAATTGGTTTTGGTACTTTTAAAGTAAACCACCGTGCAGCTCGCACTGGTCGTAACCCAAAAACTGGTGATGAGATCCAAATCGCTGCTGCAAATGTTCCAGCATTTGTTGCAGGTAAAGCGCTGAAAGATTCAGTGAAATAATCTAAACTGTACCGAGGTAGTCGTATTCCACCTCGGTACAGGTTTTTATGAAAAAAGCATTTCTTCTCGTTTCACTATTATCTACATTTCTTATTGGCTGTTCTTCAACAAGCCCTCGCAAAAACCTAGAGCAATTTGAAACTCATACCGGCGGCCAAGTCATGGGCGACGCGACAAGTTTCTACTGGGTTACAAACAAGCTAACACAACCTCATACTTCAGCTGACTACGTCACTGTCGGCGATTACGGCTGGTACCAAACTGATTATGCTTGGTCAGAAGGCGTGCTTCGAGAATTCATTCGTGAAGGCGAGCAGCGTAACTCTTCGAATGAGCTGGTTCCTTATCGTGTCCATGTGCGTTTCAATAAGTCAGGCGAAGCTGTGTATCAACAGTATCGTATTGATAGCAAAATCTTACCTATCCAAGCTAAGCAACTCGAAAACTACCAGAAAGAAGCTAAGTCGGTTCTAGAGACTACGATGAAGCAGAATGACGAAGGGCTCAGACTGGTTCAGGGTTACTGGGATGGCAGCTCTTTTAAGACGTGCGCTGGTGGTGAGTTTGATCGCATTGAATTTAACCAGACTTTGCCAGGCTTCGTGATTGACCGATTGGCGTCTGTGGAAAGCTATGCGGCGTTTCTTGGCAGTGATTCACTGGGTAAGATGAGCGTGGAAGAGTTACTGATGCTGGCTGAAGACAGCCATGATTGTGTCGTTAGGCCATCATTGTTGAAAGAATAGCGAGTAATCAAAGGATTGAGAGTATTTGGCCTACTGTAGGCCAAGTGCCTATTTGTCTGTACAAATACAGATTCTTGTGTAAATGAGATAATAAAAGGCGCCTATTGAGGCGCCTTTTTCTGTTATTCACTTGCTGTCATTTGCTTACTGTTATTGGAAAGTAAGCGAGCAACAAGATTGTTTACTGCTCTTGTTCGCGCGCAATCGCACGGTAACCAATATCATTGCGGTGGAACATACCATTCCAGCTAACTTGCTTCGTCAACGCGTAAGCGCGCTCTTGAGCCTCAGAAACCGTATTGCCCAGTGCTGTTGCACAAAGTACACGACCGCCGTTTGTCACAACGTCGCCAGCTTCATTATTTGTCGTACCCGCGTGGAAAACCTTTTGGCCTTCAACTTCGCTTGTTGGTAGTGAAATAACGTCACCTTTTGCGTAGTCAGCAGGGTAACCGCCAGCCGCAAGAACAACACCGATAGAAGCGCGTGGATCCCACTTCGATTCTGCTTCGTCGAGCTTCTCGTCGATAGCCATTAGGCAAAGTTCAACAAGGTCTGACTCCATACGCATCATGATAGGTTGCGTTTCAGGGTCGCCAAAGCGGCAGTTGTATTCGATAACTTTAGGTGTGCCGTCAGCATCGATCATTAGGCCAGCGTAAAGGAAACCTGTGTAAGGTGCGCCTTCTGCGTCCATACCACGTACCGTTGGGTAGATAACTTCCTCAAGGATACGGTTGTGGATTTCTGGAGTTACAACCGGCGCAGGAGAGTAAGCACCCATGCCGCCCGTGTTTGGCCCAGTGTCTTTGTCGCCAACACGTTTGTGATCTTGGCTGGTGGCCATAGGAAGCACGCTAGAGCCGTCAACCATTACGATGAAGCTTGCTTCTTCGCCTTCGAGGAACTCTTCGATAACAACGCGGCTGCCTGCTTCGCCAAAGGCGTTGCCCGCTAGCATGTCTTTGATTGCGTCTTCTGCTTCTTCAAGGGTCATCGCAACGATAACGCCTTTACCTGCCGCAAGACCGTCAGCTTTCACTACGATAGGAGCGCCTTGCTCGCGAACGTAAGCGATAGCTGGCTCAATTTCAGTGAAGTTTGAGTAGTAACCTGTTGGGATATCATGACGAGCTAGGAAGTCTTTAGTGAATGCTTTAGAGCCTTCAAGCTGTGCTGCAGCTTGAGTAGGGCCGAAGATTGGCAAACCTACTTCGCGGAATGCATCAACCACACCGATAACCAATGGTGCTTCAGGGCCCACGATAGTCAGTTCGATTTTTTTATCTTGAGCAAACGCGACTAAACCAGCGATGTCTTCAACGCCGATGTTTACGTTCTCTAGTTTTGGCTCAAGTGCAGTACCTGCGTTACCTGGAGCGATGAATACTGTTTCAACGTTTGGGTTTTGTGCTGCTTTCCAACCTAGTGCATGCTCACGACCGCCAGCACCAATAATTAATACATTCATTTTATTTTACCTTTGATAGCTTCATCAGATTACCTATTTCGGCGTCAAACATGCTCACTTATAGTCATAAGCTCCGCGTGTTTTCCTTGAACTAGGCAATCTGATTTTGCTCTAAAAATTAAAATTTCTATTAACGTTGATGAGTAAAACGCCAACATTAATGAACGGTTAAACGAATAAAAAAGGCTCTAGGAAAACCTAGAGCCTATTCTGATTAGTGGCGGAAGTGACGCATGCCCGTAAAGATCATCGCCATGCCGTGTTCGTCTGCTGCTGCGATAACTTCGTCATCACGCATAGAACCACCTGGTTGGATAACACACTTGATGCCAGCTTCTGCTGCCGCGTCGATACCGTCACGGAATGGGAAGAACGCGTCAGATGCCATTACACAACCTTCAACCTTTAGACCTTCGTCTGCAGCTTTGATGCCTGCGATTTTCGCAGAGTAAACGCGGCTCATTTGGCCAGCGCCAACACCAATTGTCATGTCGCCTTTCGAGTAAACGATAGCGTTAGATTTAACGTATTTCGCTACTTTCCAGCAGAATAGAGCATCTTTCAATTCTTCAGCTGTTGGCTGGCGCTTAGAAACCACTTTCAGGTCATCTTCAGATACCATGCCTTGGTCGCGGTCTTGAACTAGCAAACCACCGTTAACGCGTTTAACGTCAAAGCCAGTTGTCTTCGTTGTCCACTCACCACACTCAAGTAGGCGAAGGTTTTTCTTAGCCGCTACGATTGCTACTGCTTCAGCAGAAACTGATGGTGCAATGATAACTTCAACGAATTGACGCTCAGTGATAGCCGTTGCTGTTGCAGCGTCTAGCTCACGGTTGAAAGCGATGATGCCGCCAAATGCAGACGTTGGGTCTGTTTTGAATGCACGGTCGTAAGCTTCTAGGATGTCTTCACCTAGTGCAACACCACATGGGTTAGCGTGCTTAACGATCACACATGCTGGCTGGTCGAACTCTTTCACACACTCAAGTGCTGCGTCGGTGTCAGCGATGTTGTTGTAAGAAAGGGCTTTACCTTGAATCTGGCGAGCTGTAGAAACTGATGCTTCTTCAGGGTTTGCTTCAACGTAGAATGCGGCTGCCTGGTGGCTGTTCTCACCGTAGCGCATGTCTTGCTTTTTCTCGAACTGTTGGTTGAACGTGCGAGGGAATTTAGACTCTTCGTCAGCCTTCTTTCCTTCTTCATCAAGTAGAGAGGCACCGTAAGATGGAACCATAGTGCCGAAGTAGTTTGCGATCATGCCGTCGTAAGAAGCGGTGTGCTCGAATGCTGCGATAGCGAGGTCGAAGCGAGTCTCTAGTGTTAGAGATTTATCGTTCGCGTCCATTTCAGCGACAACGCGCTCGTAGTCGTGTGCGTTAACAACGATCGTTACGTCTTTGTGGTTTTTCGCTGCAGAGCGAACCATTGTAGGGCCGCCGATGTCGATGTTCTCAACAGCATCAGCAAGGGTACAACCTTCTTTAGCAACGGTTTCTGCGAATGGGTATAGGTTTACAACAACCATATCGATAGGGTTGATACCGTGAGTTTCCATCACGTCATCATCTTGGCCACGACGGCCTAGAACACCACCATGAACTTTTGGGTGCAGAGTCTTAACACGGCCATCCATCATTTCTGGGAAACCAGTGTAGTCAGATACTTCTGTAACAGAGATGCCTTTTTCAGCAAGCAGGCGAGCAGTGCCACCGGTAGATAGGATATCTACACCACGGTTAGCAAGAGCTTGTGCAAATTCAACGATACCAGTTTTGTCTGATACGCTGATTAGAGCGCGGCGAATTGGACGAGCGTTATTCATGCTTCCATCTTCCTCAAATTCATGGGGTTAAAATAAAGATATTTGCCAAAAAAGAACTTGTTTCTATCTTCTTAGCGTGGATTATCTTAGATACCAGTAAGAGATAAAATATTGGCCAGTTTTGGTAAAGACCTTTTGGGTTAGTCTTATGATTAAGCTATAAGATAACCAACTCCAAATTTGATGGCGCAGATTCTAACTAATTTATTACAAAAAAGCTCGCGCAATCGTTTGGCATCTCAAAATTAATTATGAAAAGTGCCATTTCAGCCTGAAAAGTAACGATAAGGTTAATTGTGGAATGGACGAAACAGTAGGAAAAAACATGTTTCAGATCGGTGAATTAGCGAAGCGATGCGGTGTGACAGCCGATACCTTGCGATTTTATGAGAAGAATAACCTGATCGCGCCAGCCAGTCGCAGTGACTCGGGTTATCGCCTATATGATGAAAATAACCAGAAACAGGTGACGTTTATTCTCAAATCTAAAGCGTTGGGGCTGAGTTTGGACGAGATTAAAGAATTGCTTGAGATTCGCCTCGAGGCCACACAGCACAGTTGCGCTGAAGTGAAGTCGATTACCTCAGCAAAGCTAGAGATGATTGATGAGAAGATTACCGAGTTAACTAAGATTCGCACCGCACTTAAAAAGATTAATGATGCGTGTTGTGGTCACGTAGACGATGATGCAAGCCATTGTTCGATTCTAGCAGCCTTGGACTCAGCAAACGTCGACAAAGGTCGCTGCTGTCGCACTGGAGAGTAATCAGCGACTATCACGGATCGACAAGCCAAAAAAAAGCCAAACTCAACAATGAGCTTGGCTTTCAATTCAATAAATTACGAAAGAACGATTAGTTCATGCCGTATTTTTTAAGTTTCTTGCGAAGAGTACCGCGGTTAATACCCATCATGGTTGCTGCGCGAGTTTGGTTACCGCGAGTGTACTGCATGATAGTGTCTAGTAGTGGCTGTTCAACTTCAGCTAATACTAATTCGTATAACTCGCTGACTTCTTGACCGTTTAATTGAGCAAGGTAATTTTTCAATGATGCTTTAACTGAGTCACGTAGTGGCTTCTGCGTGATTTGGTCTTGTGATGTAACTGTAGTTACTGTCAATGCTTCTGAAGTCAGATTTTGTTCGAACATATTCGGTCTAGCTCTTCTCGTAATTATGGTGCAACGTTATCAAAAAAACCTTCTAGCGCTTCAAGCTGCAGATCACCTGCTTCGAATGCGTTGAAGGTACGGCGAAACTCACTCGCTTGTTCATGTTCTTTTAGATACCAGCCCACATGCTTACGAGCGATGCGAGGGCCTAAAAACTCTCCATAAAATTCATGTAGAGCGTGCACATGACCAAGCATGATGTCTTTCACTTCCGAAATCGGGAGTGGGTCCATCGTGGTGCCGTTTTCCAAATAGTGTAGGATTTCGTTAAAAATCCAAGGACGTCCTTGGGCAGGTCGACCTATCATTAAAGCATCAGCGCCGGTGTACTCCAGCACAAACTTCGCTTTTTCCGGACTATCGATATCACCGTTAGCGATAACCGGAATAGATACTGCTTGTTTCGCTGCTTTAATGTGTTTGTATTCTGCCTCACCTTTGTACATACAAGCGCGAGTTCTTCCATGGAGCGCAAGAGCTTGTATGCCGCAGTCTTCGGCTATTTTCGCGATTTGGACACAGTTTCTATTGTCTGTATCCCAGCCTGTGCGCGTTTTCAACGTTACTGGAACGTCGACAGCATTTACCACCGCTTTCAGAATGTCTTCAATGAGTTCTGGATGCTGCAGTAAGGCTGAGCCCGCAAGCTTCTTATTCACTTTTTTGGCTGGACAACCCATGTTGATATCGATGATTTGCGCACCGTTATCGACATTAAATTGAGCAGCCTCGGCCATAAGCTGTGGATCTGCACCAGCGATTTGTACTGAACGAATGCCCGATTCGCCTTCATGTACCATACGCTGCTGAGACTTTGACGTTTTCCAAACTTTCGGATTGGAGGACATCATTTCACTGACTGCCATCCCCGCACCGTAGCGAAGACACAACTCACGGAATGGTCTATCCGTTACGCCAGCCATAGGAGCGACGATTAGATTGTTCTTAAGTTGATAATTTCCGATTTTCAAAAATGTCATCACAGTTCTGTACCAGCAAGGGCGCGCATTTTACGCATTTTTTCGCTGCGTGAAAAGACTAATATTTGAGCATTTACAATTTGTTTTTGTAATTTGTTTAAATTTCAGTCAATTAGCGTCCAAAGTCTTGTCTAGCCTTGCTTGCGACCTGAGATTCGACACCATTCTTGTTGTTCGATGATCGGATCAATGTGAAGCTCATCACGATAATAAGTGGCAACATCTTCTGCTTGTGTATCTAAAACACCCGACATCGCAAGTACACCATTTGGCTTAACTAGGCCCTTGATGATGCCAGAAAGGTCGCGTAATGGACCCGCAAGAATGTTGGCAACAACAACGTCTGCTAGCAAACCTTCCGGTTGATCTTGTGGCAAGAACACCTCTAGTTGCTCAGCAACGCCATTGCGTTGTGCGTTGTCTTTTGATGCAAGCAGAGCTTGAGGATCAATGTCGATCCCGATAACTTTTGCTGCGCCTAGTTTGATCGCAGCGATCGCTAGGATGCCTGAGCCACAACCGAAGTCGATCACGGTTTTGCCTGCAAGGTCTAAGCCTTCAAGCCACTCAAGACACAATGCCGTTGTCGGGTGAGTACCTGTACCAAATGCAAGGCCAGGGTCTAGCATTACGTTAACAGCGTCAGGTTCAGGGATATCGCGCCAGCTAGGGCAGATCCATAAACGCTCACCAAACTTCATTGGGTGGAAGTTGTCCATCCATTCACGCTCCCAATCCTTGTCTTCAATTTGCTCTACTTTATGAGCAAAGTCTGCAGGGAACATGTTGCTTGCTTTAATCTGCGCTAGAACGACACCAGTATCAGTCTCAGCGTCGTAAAGCGCGAGAATGTCAGTATCACCCCAAAGGCGAGTTTCGCCTGGCAGAGGCTCAAATACAGGGGTATCTTGTGCATCCAGGAAAGTTACAGAAAGAGCACCAGTCTCTTCCATTAACATGTCGCCGATTTGTTCGGCATTTTCATTGGTAGCATTAAGCTTGATTTGAATCCAAGGCATGGCTGCATCTTCTATATGAGAAAAATTGGATGGCGAGTCTAGCAGAAAATATGAGCAAATTCACCAAAACCCCACGGAATATAATGGGGATTAAAGATTGATTTTTTCGGCGGTTCAAAAACAAAAATGCTCACCGAAGTGAGCATTTTGACTGTTCTTAAACGAACGGATTATGACAAACCAAGTTTCTTCTCAAGGTAGTGGATGTTTGCACCACCGTGTTGGAAGTTTTCGTCGTTCATAATAGACAGTTGAAGCTCAGTATTAACGTTAATACCTTCAACAATCATTTCACCCAATGCGTTCTTCATACGAGCGATAGCAACATCACGGTTCTCACCGTAAGTGATCAGCTTACCAATCATTGAATCGTAGTGTGGTGGCACTGTGTAACCCGTGTAGATGTGAGATTCCCAACGTACGCCCATGCCGCCTGGTGCGTGGAAACGTTCAATCTTACCTGGTGAAGGTAGGAAACGAACTGGATCTTCAGCATTGATACGACATTCGATTGAGTGGCCACGCAGCTTAATGTCATCCTGAGTGAATGATAGAGGCTGACCAGCTGCAATACGTAGCTGTTCTTTCACTAGGTCGATACCCGTTACCATTTCAGTAATCGTGTGTTCAACCTGGATACGAGTGTTCATTTCGATGAAGTAGAATTCACCGTTCTCGTATAGGAATTCAAATGTACCTGCACCGCGGTAACCGATCTCAATACATGCACGAGTACAACGTTCGCCAATGTACTTACGCATCTCTTCAGTGATACCTGGAGCTGGCGCTTCTTCCACAACTTTCTGGTGACGACGTTGCATTGAACAGTCACGCTCACCTAGGTGGATAGCATTACCTTGGCCATCTGCAAGCACTTGTACTTCAATGTGACGTGGGTTTTCTAGGAATTTCTCCATGTAAACCATGTCGTTGTTGAAACATGCTTTTGCTTCAGCACGAGTCATCGCGATAGCTTCTGTTAATTCTGCTTCAGAACGAACAACACGCATACCACGACCGCCGCCGCCGCCAGATGCCTTGATGATAACTGGGAAGCCAATGCGTTTAGCGTGCGCTTTGTTTTTTGCTTCGTCGTCGTCAAGAGGGCCGTCAGAACCTGGTACACAAGGTACGCCAGCTTTCTTCATTGACGTGATAGCTGACACTTTGTCACCCATCATGCGAATGGTTTCAGCTTTAGGGCCAACGAAGATAAAGCCACTGCGCTCTACCTGTTCTGCAAAGTCTGCATTTTCAGATAGGAAGCCGTAGCCAGGGTGAACAGCTACTGCACCTGTAACTTCAGCTGCGCTGATGATACGAGGGATGTTTAGGTAGCTATCGATACCACGAGCTGGACCGATACAAATGGTTTCGTCTGCAAGCAGTACGTGCTTAAGATCACGGTCAGCAGTTGAGTGAACCGCTACCGTTTTAATGCCAAGCTCTTTACATGCACGCAGAATACGTAGTGCAATCTCACCACGGTTCGCGATTACTAATTTATCTAACATAATGAGTGCTCTCTATTATTCGATAATTACTAGAGCTTGGTCGAATTCTACTGGTTGACCGTCTTCAACTAGGATAGCTGTTACAACACCAGATTTATCAGCTTCGATTTGGTTCATCATTTTCATTGCTTCAACGATACATAGCGTTTCGCCAGCAGTTACAGATTGACCAACTTTAACGAATGGTTTTGCGTCTGGGCTTGGAGCGCCGTAGAAAGTACCAACCATTGGAGAAAGAACTTGGTGACCAGCTGGAACTGCAGGAGCTGCTGCTTCTGCTGCTACAGGTGCCGCCGCAGGAGCTGCTGCCGCTACAGGTGCTGGAGCAGCTGCATATTGAACAGGTGCTACAGGTGCAGTGCTGTTACGACTGATTCGTACTGACTCTTCACCTTCAGAGATTTCTAGCTCAGAAATACCAGACTCTTCAACCAATTCGATTAGCTTTTTGATTTTGCGAATATCCATTGTTTCTTTCTCTTTATCTGTTAATTGAACTTACTCTATGACTGAGTAGGTTAGTAATAGTTCGTTGTTTATGTTTACTTTGAGTTGAGCTTGCTGAGCGCAGCGGTCAAAGCAAATTGATAACCTTGGGCACCTAAGCCACAAATCACACCTTCTGCTTTATCAGATAGGTAAGAGTGGTGACGGAATGGTTCACGCGCGTGAACATTCGATAGATGAACCTCAATAAATGGTATGGCAACGCCAAGTAGTGCATCACGCAGTGCCACACTGGTATGTGTAAAGGCTGCTGGGTTGATAATAATAAAATCAACATTTTGATAAGCACTATGGATAGCTTCAATCAGTTCGTACTCACGATTTGACTGTAAGTGAGATAGCTCAACATCGTGTGCTTTCGCTTGCTCGGTCAGTGAGCTAATAATCTGGTCAAGTGTTTGAGAACCGTAGTGTGCGGGCTCTCTAAGGCCTAACAGGTTAAGGTTTGGGCCATTTAAAACTAGAATGCGAAACTTTGTAGACATCGTGGGGCTATCTTCCTTTATCGTGTTTACGAACGTGAATGTTGCCATTTTATTGAAAATTTGCGGTTAATTTCCAGTGAGAAAAACCCAAATTTAAAAATTAGAACCAGATTATAGCTAATTCAGCGCAAATCGCAGCAATTTACTGGTCTAATCTCCTATTGATACAGCTTGGAATTGTTACCAACTTAACAAAAAAGCGTCTTAGCCTTAATTTGGGGCGGGATATTTGAGATCAAGATCAGCCATAAAAAAACCGCCACATAGGTGACGGTTTAGAAAGTGCTGTTTTAAACAGTGATTAGCTGCTGTGACTGGTTGCTTATGCCAGTTCTGCTTTCTCGGCAATCAGCTTATCAACCACACTTGGGTCGGCCAGTGTCGAGGTATCACCTAGGTTACCTGTATCGCCAGTCGCGATTTTACGCAGGATACGACGCATGATTTTACCCGAACGAGTTTTTGGTAGAGAGTCGGTCCAGTGCAGTACATCTGGCGTTGCAATTGGGCCAATCTCTTTACGCACCCAGTCTTTTACTTCTTTATGAAGCTCTGCGGTTGGGAACTCACCATCATTCAGCGTGATGTAAGCGTAAATCGCTTGGCCTTTAATATCATGAGGGATGCCCACAATCGCGGCTTCTGCAATCTTATCGAACGCGACTAGAGCCGATTCAATCTCAGCAGTACCCATACGGTGACCTGATACGTTAAGTACATCATCGACACGCCCCGTAATCCAGTAGTAACCGTCTTCATCACGACGAGCGCCGTCACTGGTGAAGTACATGCCTTTAAAGGTCGAGAAGTAAGTCTGTTCGAAGCGGTCATGATCGCCATGAACGGTACGCATTTGGCCTGGCCAAGAGTCAAGAATCACTAGGTTGCCGTCTGTTGCACCCTCAATGATGTTACCCATGTTATCAACCAGTGCCGGTTGCACACCGAAGAATGGACGAGTTGCAGAGCCCGGTTTCAGGTCTGTTGCGCCTGGTAGCGGTGCAATCAAGATACCGCCCGTTTCTGTTTGCCACCATGTATCAACAATTGGAGATTGCTCATTACCGATTGTTTTGTAGTACCACTCCCACGCCTCTGGGTTGATAGGTTCACCCACTGAGCCCATGATTCTTAGGCTGTCACGAGAAGTACCTTCAACGGCTTCATTGCCTTTCGCCATCAATGCACGAATAGCCGTTGGCGCCGTATAAAGAATATTAACTTGGTGCTTATCGACCACTTCGCTCATGCGGCTGGTGTTCGGGTAATTTGGCACGCCTTCAAACAGAATCGTTTTTGCGCCATTAGCAAGCGGTCCGTAAACAAGATATGTGTGACCGGTAATCCAACCCACATCGGCTGTACACCAGAAAGTCTCGCCTTCTTGGTAATCGAATACGTATTTGAAGGTCATCGCAGCATAAACAAGGTAGCCACCTGTGGTGTGCATAACGCCTTTAGGTTTACCTGTTGAGCCTGACGTATAAAGGATGAATAGTGGATCTTCTGCGTTCATCTCTTCTGGTGGGCAATCTGCAGATACATTAGCAATAGCATCGTGCCACCACACATCGCGATGTTCGTGCCATGCCACATCACCGCCAGTGCGTTTGAATACAACAACCTTCTCGATGTTTTTCACTTCAGGGTTCGTCAGTGCTTCATCGACATTCTTTTTCAGTGGAACAGCACGGCCGCCACGCACGCCTTCATCGGCAGTGATAACGACTTTAGAATTTGAATCGATAATACGACCAGACAGTGCTTCTGGTGAGAAACCACCAAATACGACTGTGTGAACCGCACCGATACGGGTACACGCCAGCATGGCTACTGCCGCTTCTGGCACCATTGGCATGTATAAACAAACCACATCACCTTTGCGCACGCCTTGCTCTTTTAGAGCATTCGAAAACAGGCACACTTCTTTATGCAGTTCATTAAAAGTTAGAGTTTTATCATCTGCCGGGTCATCGCCTTCCCAGATGATAGCGACTTCATCACCGCGCTCAGCAAGGTGGCGGTCGATACAGTTAGCCGAAACGTTAAGCGTGCCATCTTCAAACCAGCGAATATCAATGTGGCCAGGGTCGAAAGAGGTGTTTTTTACTTGTGTGAAAGGTTTGATCCAATCAACGATTTTTCCGTGTTCACCCCAAAAGCCTTCAGGGTCAGAAACAGATTGCTGGTACATGGCTAGGTAAGTGTCATTATCCGCGTGTGTGGTTGATTTAATATTTTCTTTTACCGGATAAACGTGGGCTTCACTCATTGCATCTCTCCTTGTGCCTACATTCCTAATGAACTGGCAACTTCCTTTGTGTTCAGTTTCTAGGTCTATTACAGAACCGTCTTTGTGTTATCACTCTCGGCTAGGACGGCGATTTCCACAATTAGACTTTAGGATGAGACGCTGCTTTTCACTTACAAAATAGCGAGTTAAGTTCAATTTTGAGATGTTGCTCTCTATGTGAAGCGCCAGTGGTTGAATTAAGAATAAGAAGAGTTGAAACGGGGAAGGTCACCATGTTTCAGGCGCACAAAGATCAGCGCAGCGGAGATAGCGTCTTGTAATGCATCATGTTTATTGACCGGGATAGGTAAATCGAGTTGGCGACAGATGGCGTCCATACTGAGATCAAAATAGGCATTGGGCAGCTGTCTTTCGAGTTTGTCTTGATAGAGTTGGCTCACTTCGACTAATCGGTTAGGCAGTGGAAATCCAAGCTGTTTTAAACAGGCGCGGTCGAGAATTTTTTTATCATAGCGGATGTGATAGCCGACTAAAGGACGATTTCCAATGAAGTTCAGTAGCTCGATTAAAGCCTGTTTTTCTTCGATGCCGTGCTTTAGATCTTGATGACGGATACGGTGGATTTTTATTGAATTGCAATCGAGCGATTGGGGGGCGCGCAACCGGACTTCAAAAGGTTGGCTGGTAATGATTCGGTTACCGATGATCTTGGTCGCGGCAATGGTAACTAATTCTGCCTGATTGGGATCTAGGCTGGTGGTTTCACAATCGAGCGATACATATTCATGATCAATAGGCGCAGTAAACAGAGGCTGATAGAGGGAGCCTTTGAGCTTGTGATGCCAGTAATAGCGAACCAACCTATTCATCGTTCAATGCCTAATCCCGTATCTGATAGTGGTAGCCGAGCCATTGCTTGAATTTCTTCACCACGTGCAGGCTATGACGAAGCAGATCCCTGTCTGCTCGTTCCATCAGTTTGACGTTAATCTTGTTGCTGCTGTGCTGCTGAGAAAGCCTTTGGGCTAAGCGCCACTTAAAGAATTGCTTGAGTGCTTCACTGAGATTATCGGCAGTACTTTGCTCTAATACTTTCTTGCTGACCAGCTGCTCAATGCGTTCGAAGGTGTTGTTGACCGTGACACCATGTTCTAGGCAAAGCGCTCTCACACCATGCACGATAGGGAAAATACCGCCTTGTTTGATATCGAGTCCGGACTTAGATTGCTTCACATTACCAAACAGGGTCAGGGGAACTGAGAAGTTCAGCGCCGGGCGGCAGAACTCCGTCAGAATCAATTCTTGTCCGAGCATTAAATCACTGAGGTGCTGCTTTACAGGTTTTAATAACTCTCTATTCCCCGCTACTGCGTGTGCATCTGCCATGATCGCGATATCCATCACGGTGTCTGGCGTGGCTTTTTTTACCCAATGGGTGAGGGTTTGTTTCCACTCTTGTTCTGAATGCACCCATTTCGGATTGTTGACCATTACGTTGCCCGGGCACAGTGGGTAACCCAATTGTTGAAGGGTATGGGTGAGGTCGTTCATGGCACTTTGGCATTGATGCCATTCCAAACCATCTTGAATAATCAGAGCGTTGTCTTGATCGGTTTTGAGAATTTGCTCTCCACGCCCCTCAGAACCCAACACGATTAGGCAGCAATGATTATGCAGTGCAGGTGGGATCACCAACTCAAAAGCCTTCTCTATGATCTGTTCGTTGACCGCAGAAATCAGCTCCATGATAAAGCGTGTGCGAATCCCATTACTGAGCAAGCTCTCGACCAGTTGACGTTGTTTGTTGGATGCCATTGCCAATTCTTCAACGCTGGTGGCGCGCGCAATACGCAAAGTAAGAACGTGGGAGTGTGTGGAGAATGCACTGAGAATCTGTGTCATATCCACCATGCCGACCGCATTTTTACCATCACAAACCATCAACCTTTTTACTCGATTTCTGGTCATGGTAATCATGGCGTTAAATAAGAAATCGCCTTGGTTCACGTGCATCACCGGAAACGTTGCGATCTCACCGACAGGCGCATCCAGTGTGAAATTATCGAGCATCACAGCATGCAATAAATTGGTTCGAGTGACGATTCCATACGGCAAGGAATATGATGATCCAAAAGCTTTTGGATCATTATGTTCCAAATGGACTAGGGCCGAGTCTAACCCTTGTTCTTTAAGGGTTTGAGTGACTTGGTTGATCGGTTGGTTTGGTTCAAGTATCAGTGGTGGGTGATAGATAGAGTCATCCACTTTGGTTAATATAAACTCGGCAAGATTCTGTTGCTGCTGGGCGGCTTCTATCAAAGCTTTTCGTGTTGATAGGTTGCTATCAAAGTAGGCAGCGAATTGGCCATTGGCGTGGTAAAGCTCAAGAAAAATATCGGTGGGCAGCAGATAACTTAATGTATCTTCGAGTGCGATATATTGGTGTTTGGTGTGGGGTTCAAACTGGCTGCGGACATCAAAAATATCGTCATTGGCATAGTGTGCGTAAATCTCACCATCACTGCTCGCGCGCTCTTCAACAGCTCCTTTGATCAAAATATGCAGGTGTCGGCTCGGCCTTTCAGCTTCCAGTATCACTTCTTGAGAGCGGTAATACACCACGTCTAATGAAGAGCGAAGCTTCAACTGTTCGGCGTCGGACAGGCTATCGAAGGGCGGGTGCTGCATATTAAATTTGTCAGGCATAAGCATCACAAGAAGAAATGGGAGTCTTTAATCAGTCTGACAAAATACCAGCGAAGCTCCAGACGACTTTAGTCTAAATGCGAGTATGAGTATTGATGAGCGTGAAATCTCTTGTTGAAATGCGATATCCAGACCCATTGAATATGGGAATACTATCCCAGTAATAATTCCCTTTTTCATCGTATGCGAGATAGGCATAATTGGTGCTGCCTTTTTCCGCACACTTTATAGGTCATTTATGTTTAGCCCTTCACCCTATGGCTGGATCTCTCAGTATTTTCTTGGTTTCTTTTTTGCGTATGGCGTGTATTTGCCATTTTGGGCGTTGTGGTTTGAAGACCAAGGCGTGTCTGCTGGTGATATTGGCGTATTGATTGGTATCGGCTTTGCGACTCGTTGTGTGGCCAACTTAGTGATTACGCCGCGTATCCATAAAGTGGAACACTTGATGCCAGCGCTACGCTGTTTGAGTTTCGCTGCGCTGCTGTTTGTCGGTTTCCACTTCTTCACCGGTGGCAGCTTTATACTGATGTTGTTGGCAACGGTACTGTTTAACCTCTGTTGTGGGCCGATCATTCCTCTTTCTGATGCGATGGCTAACCATTACAGTCGTTTGAAAATGCTCGACTACGGCCGAACTCGTCTTTGGGGATCAATTGCCTTTATCGCAGGTTCAACGGTTGTTGGCTATTTGGTGGCACAATTCGGCACTGACATGATTTTGTATACTGCGCTTGCCGGTGTGTTGCTGTCATTGATTCTTGCGATGAGAAACCCCAATGTGATGCCAGTAACACAATCTGAGCAACAAGCGGCGCGACCAAAACTAGGTGAACTGCTGCGTGAGTCGTCAGTGGTAAAGTTTTTAGCCTTGATGGCGCTGCTGCAAGGTAGTCATGCGGCTTACTACAGTTTTAGTGCGATTTATTGGAAAGAAGCGGGTCACTCAGAAGCTATCATCGGTTATTTGTGGAGTTTAGGTGTTGTTGCTGAAGTGGCCGTATTTGCTCTGAGTAAGCGATTATTCTCAGGCTGGTCACTGCGTACTTTGTTTGTCGTCGCGGCTATTGGGGTGATGGCGCGTTGGGGTATAACCGCATCAACCACGGCGATTTTTGCACTGGTGATGGTGCAGTTGCTGCACGGTGTGACATTTGCCATGGCACACATCGCCGCGATTCAATACATCCAATCTGAAGAACAAAACAAGATGGTTGCGCTACAAGCCCTGTATAACGCGATTCCATTAGGTGCCTTTATTGCACTGATGACCACCTTAAGTGGTTGGGGTTATGAGCTTTGGGGCGCAAATATCTTCTGGGGCATGGCTGCAATGGGTGCACTTGCTCTGTTCATTAAGTTGGATGAAAGAAGTTCAGTGGTTGAGATTAATCAATCAGATTCGGAACAGTCAGAATCTCACAGCAAATGCTGATAATTAGAGTCTAAAGCACAGAATTTAAGCGATGCGATTGAGTTAATCACCCATCCTTAGTTAAATGAAACCTCTCCCTTATGGAGAGGTTTTTTTATGGATGAAAAAGGGTTTTCAATGCAAGGATGGATAGTAATTCCAGTCTCTTTAGCCTACTTGGGCGTGTTATTTCTGATCGCTTGGTATGGAGACAGGCAGGTTCGTTGGCTATCGCGTTGGCGTCCGTGGATCTATAGCCTTTCGATTGCCGTGTATTGTACCTCTTGGACCTTCTATGGAACTGTCGGGCAGGCGAGCAATAACCCTTGGTCTTTTTTACCCATTTATCTCGCCCCGATTCTGGTCTTTACACTAGGCTGGCGGATCTTGGCGCGGCTGATCCTGATTGCGAAGCGGGAGCACATCACCTCCATTGCCGACTTTATCGCGGCTCGTTACGGGAAATCTCAGGGCTTAGCTGTGGCGGTGACGGTTATCGCCGTGGTCGGTATCCTTCCTTATATCGCTCTGCAACTGCGTGGTATTACCATGGGGTTGGATATTGTTGCGCCCAACCTAGCGGCTGACTTCGGTTATCAGGACTATCATGTGTCTTGGTTTGTGGTCGGTGCTTTGGCTATTTTTACCATGCTGTTTGGTACAAGACACATTGATAACACAGAGCATCACCGTGGCATGATGATGGCGGTGGCGTTTGAATCCATCGTTAAGCTCGCGGCATTCCTGATCGTTGGCCTATTCATCATGTATCTGGCGATGAGCAGCGACAAGATCGACTTGCTTGATGTGGCGGCTTCCACCTACGAATCACCCAATATTCCGACCTTAATTATTCATACCGTTTTAACCATGTTGGCGATTGTCTGTCTGCCACGCCAGTTCCATACCATGGTGGTAGAGAACGAACGTCCTCAAGACCTGCATACCGCTCGTTGGTTGTTTCCGCTTTACCTGATTTTGATGGGACTGTTCGTGCTGCCAATTGCTTGGGCAGGACAAGGACTACTTACTGGTATGCCAGCGGATACCTATGTGATCAGTGTGCCAATGTCAGAAGGCGCTAATCACATTGCCTTGCTGGCTTTCCTTGGTGGTACGTCTGCGGCAAGTGGCATGGTGATAGTGTCGACCATCGCCTTGGCGATCATGGTGTCGAATGATTTAGTGATGCCATTGTTACTGCGCCGTATGCGCCTAACTCAAAGAACCCATCGACACTTTTCTGGCCTGCTATTGGTGATTCGCCGCGGGCTAATTTTACTGCTGTTACTGGGTGCTTGGCTGTTTTATCAGGCGCTCGATACCATCCATTCACTGTCAGCGATTGGCTTTCTTTCCTTTGCTGCGATTGCTCAATTCGCGCCAGCACTTATTGGTGGTTTGTACTGGCGCCCGGGTAACCGCAAGGGCGTGTATGTCGGCTTAATGGTGGGCTCGTTGATTTGGCTGATTACCTTGATGAGCCAAACCAGCATGTTGGCTGGCGACAGTGAAAGTAACCTTTTACTGTGGATTATCACGCCGCCAGAACTGCTCAGTAGCTGGAATATCAGCAGTTCAAACTGGGGCATTGTGCTGAGTATTGTACTTAATACCTTGTGCTATGCCGTGGTTTCGATGACGACTCGCCCAAGCCTAAGTGAGCGCTTACAATCAGCAGCATTTGTTGGCACGCCGCTGCCTGAAAACGAGAATATCAGCCTTTACCAGAACCGAGTGACGGTCGCTGAATTAGAGATGCTGGCGTCGCGTTTTGTGGGCCGTAAGCGTGCGAAAAGTGCTTTACACAGCTATTGGCAACAACACGGGCAGCCGCTGCTTCCTAATCAACAAGCGCCTGCGAGTCTGATTCGACACGCAGAGCGCGTGCTCGCCGGTGTATTCGGTGCTTCATCTGCTAAGTTAGTACTTACTTCTGCTTTGCAGGGAAGAAACATGCAGCTTGAAGAAGTCGCGACCATCGTTGATGAAGCCTCGGAGCTGTACGACTTCAGTCGCGGTTTACTGCAAGGCGCGATTGAACATATTGGCCAAGGCATCGCAGTAATCGACAAACAAATGAGGCTGGTTGCATGGAATCAGCGTTACCTAGAATTGTTTGAATTCCCTGCGGGTTTGATTCAGGTTGGGCGACCCATTTCAGACGTGATTCGTCATAATGCCGAGCAAGGGTTGTGTGGCCCAGGTGACCCGGAAGATCACGTTCGCCGCCGTGTTTATCACCTTGAGCAAGGCACTCGACACACCTCTTCTCGTATTCGTCCTGATGGCCGAGTGATTGAGGTGCAAGGTAACCCAATGCCAAGTGGTGGTTTTGTGATGAGCTTTACCGACATCACGGTATTCCGACAAGCAGAGCAAGCGCTAAAAGATGCCAATGAAAGCTTGGAATCGAGAGTGCATGAGCGAACTCAAGAGCTCGAAAAACTGAATCATCGCTTGGTAAAAGCCACGCAGATTTCGGATCAAGAATCACAATCTAAGAGTCGTTTTCTAGCCGCGGTAAGCCACGATTTGATGCAGCCGCTCAATGCCGCACGTCTATTTGCTTCGTCACTGTCTGAGGTGGCAAAAGAGCAAGAGGTGAAGCAATTGTCATCTCACATCGAGAGTGCACTTGGCGCCGCAGAAGATTTGATTGGTGACTTGCTAGATATCTCTCGATTGGAGTCCGGAAAGTTAGAAACCAACATTCACGCGATTGCCGTGCATGACGTATTAACCAATTTGAACGCGGAATTTAGCGCTCTAGCGAGACAACAGAAAATTGAGTTTAAGATGATTCCGTCGTCATTGTTCATTCATTCAGACCCTAAGCTGTTGAGGCGTGTGATTCAGAACTTTTTGACCAATGCGTTCCGCTACAACCCGGAAGGGAAAGTGGTACTGGGTGCGAGAAGAGTCAATGGACAGGTTCGAATTGATGTGTGGGATAATGGAACCGGTATCGATGAAGACAAGCAACAAGAAATCTTTGAAGAGTTTACTCGTGGCAGCCAAGTACGAGCCGATCAAGGATTGGGGTTAGGGTTAGCAATCTCGAAAGGTATTGCTCATGTGCTTGGCCATCAAATTTCGATGCGCTCATGGCCGGGGCAAGGCAGTGTCTTTTCCATCACTTTAGCTAGAGCGGAAAAAGTGGCTCCAGTTGTGCAAGCTTCGACGCCAATGGCGACCAGCGACATCGAACATCTCAAGATATTGTGTGTCGATAATGAACGAGAAATCTTAGTCGGTATGGAAAACCTGATCGGACGTTGGGGCTGTGAGGTTAAGACGGCGGTTGATTTGGTCGAAAGCTTGCAGTGCCTAGATGAGGGTTGGCTACCTGATGTGATTTTCTCTGATTACCGTTTAGATAATGGCAGAACGGGTCTCGAAGTCCTGCAGCAGTGTCGCTTGCGCCTCGGAGACTCTTTTGAAGGGGTCATCATTAGTGCCGATAGAACCGATGACATGTTGGCAGCGATAAAGGCCAACAGCTTTCGCTTTATTGCCAAGCCAGTGAAGCCACTTAAGTTAAGAGCGGTCTTGAATCGAGTGAGCTAGTTTGGGTTAACAGGCTCGGATTAGTACGTTCGTGAGCGGATAGTGAAAAGGCCTCAGATGAGGCCTTTTTTGTCTCTGTTTTTTTTGCGAACGCCGATTCGCTTGTTAATTCAATAACTAACCAGCAATGCCACCTTGTGTCAGTGTGGTTGGATCAAGCAGTTTACTGAGCTCTTCTCGGCTAAGATCGGTTTCTCTTTCTGCGACATCCAGAATTGGTAAGCCTTCTTTGTAAGCTTTCTTGGCAATATCAGCCGCCTTCAAGTAGCCAATCACAGGGTTAAGTGCGGTCACTAGGATTGGGTTCTTTGACAGTGCCAAATCGAGATTGTCTTGGCGTACCGTGAAGGTCGCGATGGCTTTGTCCGCTAAAGCGACTGAGCTGTTTGCCAATAACTCAATACTTTCCAACACGTTATGAGCAATCACTGGCAGCATCACATTAAGTTGGAAGTTACCTGATTGTCCGGCTACGGTAATGGTGGTGTCGTTGCCAATGACTTGCGCCGCCGCCATAGCTGCAGCTTCTGGAATCACAGGATTTACCTTGCCAGGCATGATCGATGAGCCTGGTTGTAGAGCCTGTAATTCAATTTCCCCTAAGCCAGCCAACGGCCCAGAGTTCATCCAGCGAAGATCGTTTGAGATCTTCATGATCGCAACTGCTGCCGTTTTGAGCTGACCTGACAGCGCAACGATCGCGTCTTGACTGCTGAGGCTAAAAAAGAAGTTTTCACTCGAGCTA
Source organism: Vibrio sp. 10N.247.310.23 (assembly GCF_041467155.1). Taxonomy (NCBI): domain Bacteria; kingdom Pseudomonadati; phylum Pseudomonadota; class Gammaproteobacteria; order Vibrionales; family Vibrionaceae; genus Vibrio; species Vibrio sp. 10N.247.310.23. The sequence continues at coordinate 47,292 of NZ_JBFSTZ010000004.1, forward strand.
AAACTGATCTTTGTCGATTGAGACAGGTTACTCGCAAACTTATCGGCAAAGCGTGGGTCAGCATTGATCCCTGTTCCAACCGCAGTACCACCTTGTGCTAAAGCCTTGATAGCGGGCAGGGTGTTCTCTATTGCTTGCTTAGCGTGTTCTATCTGAAATTTCCAACCACCTAGCTCTTGAGCAAAGGTCATTGGCATCGCATCCATTAGATGAGTGCGGCCGGTCTTCACGACCTCCGCAAGTTCCTGTTGTTTGATGGTGAGTGCTTCAGAAAGGTGAGTTAATGCAGGTAATAGCTTATTTTCAGCCATCAAAGCAACGCTCACTTGAATTGCGGTTGGCACCACATCGTTACTGCTTTGGCCCATGTTGACGTGATCATTGGGGTTCACGTCGCCTTGCAAGCTTCTTGAGGCAAGCGTAGCAATCACTTCATTGGCATTCATGTTGGAACTGGTACCTGAACCGGTTTGGTAGACATCGATAGGGAATTGATCGAGGTGTTTACCCTCAATGATCTCTTGGCTGGCTTCGGCTATCGCGTTGGCAATATCACCTTCCAGTAGACCTAACTGAGCATTGGTATCTGCCGCTGCCTGTTTAATTAACGCCAGTGCTTGAATAAAACTGGTCGGCATCTTGTGAGAGCTAAACGCGAAGTTATCCGCTGCACGCTGAGTTTGTGCTTGGTATAGCGCATCGGCAGGGACTTTCACTTCGCCCATGCTGTCTTTTTCAATCCGAAATTGTAGGGTCATGTTCTATCCTTGTTAGCCAAGTGGGGCTTGGACTTGTTGTAGTGTTTGGCTGAGATTCAAAAAACGCGCTTGGCCTTGAGGTTGCTGGCAGTAGTGGCGCTTCAAATAAAATAGTGGTGAGTGAATAGAGTCTAGGCAGATATGACGAAAGGCGAAACTGCGCTGAGGAGACTCAATCGCTTCAATCAAATGAAAGAAAACTTGGCGTAGATACAGCTCGCACAACAAGATGTTTTCTTGAGCGGCATGCTTTTCATAGTAAGCCGAAAGCGTCAGTGCACACTCGATATACTCTCGAATTACAAACGGCTCATGGCCTTGAACTTGTTCTAATGAAGCAAAGCGATCCTGTGCTTTGTAAAATCTCGAATAGAGAACCTGCTGCTCTTTCATCATCATCTGCATCTCTTTATTGGATGCTAATGATAATTATTATCAAATAAAATTTTAAAAACAACCCTTTGTTTATCTTTTTATAAAGTGAGCAGAAAAAGAAAAAGCCGATACACGAAGTATCGGCTTTCTGGAGTCAGTACCTAATCCCTACAATGTAAGTACTGATTCATTTTTTGCTAAACATCTTTGTTTAATGGTCGTGCTTAGTGGTCGTGAGCTTCACCTGCACCTTTCGGGTAACGGATGTTCTCAACCATATCTTGTACATCTTGTGGTACTTCAGCAGTTACTTTGTTTACAGCAATCGATACTACGAAGTTTAGACACATACCTAGCGTACCGATGCCTTCTGGGCTGATACCAAACCACCAGTTTTCAGGTGTGCTTGCTGCTGGGTTAATGAACTTGAAGTAGATGATGTAGCTTGCTGTGAAGGCAATACCTGACAACATACCTGCAATTGCGCCTTCCTTGTTCATCTTCTTGTAGAAGATACCTAGGATAATCGCTGGGAAGAAGGATGCTGCGGCTAAGCCGAAGGCAAACGCTACTACCTGTGCTACAAAGCCTGGTGGGTTAATACCTAAGTAACCGGCACCGACAATCGCGACCATGGCTGCCAGACGAGCGGCTAACAGCTCCTGCTTGTCGGTCATGTTTGGTCTGAAGCCTTTCTTCAACAAGTCATGTGAAATCGACGTTGAGATGACCAATAGTAGACCCGCGGCTGTTGATAGTGCGGCTGCTAGGCCACCGGCTGCAAGCAGTGCTACAACCCAGTTTGGTAGTTTCGCTAGCTCTGGAGAAGCCAGTACGATGATGTCACGGTTAATCTTCATCTCGTTGCGCTCATCGCCCGAGTAGAACATTTTGCCATCGCCGTTCTTATCTTCCCAACCTACTAGGCCAGTGCTTTCCCAGTTTTTGTACCAGCTTGGTGCGTCCGCTGCAGCGACACCTTGCATGTCAGGGCCGTTGATTGTTTCGATCATGTTTACACGAGCGAATGCTGCAACGCCTGGTGCTGTTGTGTATAGCAATGAGATGAACAGTAGTGCCCAACCCGCTGAGATACGAGCATCACGTACTTTTGGTACCGTGAAGAAACGAATGATTACGTGTGGAAGACCCGCAGTACCGACCATTAGAGCCGCACAGATGAAGAATACATCTACCATGCTCTTGTTACCTTCGGTATAGGCGGTAAATCCGAGTTCTTCGGTCAGTCCATCCAGTTTATCAAGAAGGTAAACATCTGTGCCTGATAGCGTAGAGCCCATACCAACTTGTGGAAGTGGGTTACCTGTCATCATGATTGAGGTAAAGATTGCTGGAACAAGGAAGGCGAAAATGAGGACACAGAATTGAGCTACCTGCGTATAAGTGATGCCTTTCATGCCACCTAGTACTGCGTAGAAGAACACAATACCCATACCAATGATGATGCCTAGGTTAATATCAACTTCTAGGAAACGAGAGAATACAACGCCCACACCACGCATCTGGCCTGCAACGTACGTAAACGATACGAAGATTGCACAGAATACCGCTACCATACGTGCCGTTTTCGAGTAGTAACGCTCACCGATGAAATCAGGAACCGTAAACTGACCGAACTTACGTAGGTAAGGTGCTAAACATAGCGCAAGTAGTACATAACCACCTGTCCAACCCATTAGGTAAACCGCACCGTCGTAACCAACGAATGAGATGATACCTGCCATTGAGATGAATGATGCTGCCGACATCCAGTCAGCGGCGGTCGCCATGCCGTTTGCTACTGGGTGTACACCACCGCCAGCAACGTAGAACTCACTAGTAGACCCTGCACGAGCCCAGATTGCGATGCCGATATATACCGCGAAAGTAATACCGACGAGAATAAACGTCCAAGTTTGAATATCCATGTTCTAGCCTCTAGTCTTCCTGTACGTTGTATTTTTTGTCGAGCGCATTCATGCGGACAACGTAAATAAATATCAGCGCCACGAAGGTGTATATCGAACCTTGCTGAGCGAACCAAAATCCTAGCTTGAACCCGCCAAACTGAACGGTATTGAGGGCATCCACAAATAAGATGCCAGCGCCGTAAGACACCGCAAACCAGACCGCGAGCAGTGTTCCCATAATTCCCAAGTTTTCCTTCCAGTAGGCTTGAGCATGTTCCGTAGATTCGAACGCCATTGCCTTCTCCTTTATTCCGTTTTCGTAGAAACTGTTTTTGTGAAACCGTTTTGTAAAATAGCGTGTTAACGTAATGTTACGATTTAGAATGTAGCAAGGATAAGTCAAGGGATCTGTGCAACTTTAGTCGGGATGGTATTAGCGCTAATGTACTGAAATATGGGAGCTAGGAGACATAATCATAGAAAAATGTGATGTTAAAATGTTGTTAAATTAGCCAAAGGTCTAACAAAAAGGGATGAATTAGACTGCGAGTCATAAAATTTAACAACTAAATGACCGAGAAACGGTATTTAGCCCTGCTTATGACACGAAGCGAAACATAAGTTTGTTATAGTAACAACGGCACTTTCACCGACCGTGCCTTGCTAAACGGCAGAAGATCAACAAGCTAGTGGCAAAAGATCAACAGGCTTAAAGCTCGGATTTTATTCTTTGGGGGAACGAATTGGACGCAATAACCATTAACCACTTATTCTTGACTGGTGCCGTACTCATCGCCATCAGCGTGCTTTTCTCACAAGTGTCCTCTCGATTGGGCGTTCCGATTCTTTTGATCTTTTTATTCGTTGGTATGTTAGCGGGTGAAGATGGACCCGGTAATATTCATTTCGATGATTACTCACTGACCTACTTGGTGAGTAACCTTGCGCTTGCCGTGATTCTGTTGGATGGCGGTATGCGAACCAAGGTGGCGAGCTTCAAGGTCGCTTTCTGGCCTTCGCTCTCGCTGGCGACGATAGGTGTCGCATGTACAGCAACCTTAACCGGATTAATGGCGGCTTGGCTGTTTGACTTGTCATTAATGCAGGGCATCTTGGTCGGGGCGATTGTTGGTTCAACCGATGCGGCAGCGGTATTCTCTTTGCTGAAAGGACAGAGTCTCAATGAGCGTGTTGGCTCAACCCTAGAGATCGAATCGGGCACTAACGACCCAATGGCGGTCTTCCTGACGGTGACCTTAATTGCGCTGTTAGGTAACCCTGACGCTGAGATGGAAATGAACTTCCTACTGCAAAGTTTTGCGATGCAGTTTGGTATCGGTACTCTTGTTGGTATTGGCGGCGGCTGGGTTCTATGGAGCTTAATCAATCGAGTACAATTGGCTGATGGCCTTTATTCCATTCTGGTACTCAGTGGGGGCGTGGCTCTGTTTGCGTTCTCTAACATGCTTGGCGGCAGCGGCATCTTATCGATTTACCTAGTGGGCTTGTTCATTGGTAATCGTCCGACGCGCTCGCGACACTCGATTCTTAATGTTCTTGATGGCATGACGTGGCTAAGCCAGATCGTGATGTTCTTGGTATTGGGTTTATTGGTGACGCCATCAACGTTGATGGACATTGCTCTGCCTGCGCTGGCACTGGCCTTCGGTATGATTTTGTTTGCTCGTCCGCTGTCGGTTTGGTTGGGTTTGCTGCCGTTCAGAAGCTTTACCACCAAGGAACGTTGGTTTGTTTCTTGGGTCGGTCTACGCGGCGCGGTACCGATCATTCTGGCGGTGTTCCCGATGATGGCTGGCCTGCCTAATGCTCAGCTTTACTTCAACATCGCGTTCTTCGTGGTTATGGTGTCGCTGATTGTTCAAGGCGGCAGCTTGATGAAAGTCGCGAGATTGGCTCAAGTGACGCTACCTCCAACGCCGACACCGATTTCTCGTACTGGCATTGAAATTTACCCTGCTAGTGAGTGGGAGATGTTTGTCTACAAGCTGAAAGAAGAGAAGTGGTGTGTGGGCGAACCACTAAAGCGTTTGTCTATGCCGGAAGGAACGCGAATTACTGCACTGTTTAGAAAGGATGCCTTGCTTCACCCATCAGGCAGCACCGTGTTAGAGGCGAACGATATCTTATGTGTGCTTGGTCAAGATAAAGATCTAGATAGCCTAAGTGAGCTCTTCAGTGAGGCACCTTTGGCAGAAGAAGCCGCTCGATTCTTTGGTGACTTCTTCTTAGATGTTGGGTTGTCGGTCGCTGCGGTAAGCGATTGTTATGGTATTGAACTTGGCTCGGAAGAAGAGCGAGAAATGACCCTAAAACAATTGGTTGATCAGGAGCTTGGTGCACACCCGGTATTAGGCGACAGCTTCGAGTGGCATGACATCACTTGGGTGGTTGCAGATATAGATGATCATAAAGTCGTCAAGCTGGGTTTATGTTTGCCTAAGACGACTTTAGAAGAGGATGTAAACGAAGCTTAATTGTGGATTTCTTGTAGCAAGATAACTGCTTGAGTTCGGTTTTTCACATCCAGTTTACGGAAGATGGCTGTCATATGCGCCTTGATGGTCGCTTCCGAAACATTTAATTCATACGCGATTTGCTTGTTAAGCAAGCCGTCAGAAAGCATCCCTAATACCTTGTATTGCTGAGGCGTCAGTGTGGAAATCTTTTCTGCAAGGTCGCTACACGCTGCATTATTGGTGATAAGCCCTTCAGGGAAGAACGGGTCGCCATTCAGCACTTGATTCAGTGCACTCACCAACTCACGCATATCACTCGACTTAGGAATAAAGCCAAACGCACCGTGGCTCTTCACCTGAGTGACCACGCTGGCATCTTCACTGGCAGAAACCACCACAATCGGTAGATCTGGGTATTCAGCGCGCAGTTGAATTAAGCCTGACATGCCATTGGCGCCCGGCATTTTCAGGTCGAGCAGTAATAGATCCGGCTCGCCTTCTTTCTTTAGCAGAGTCAGTAAGGCATCGAGAGAATCGGCCTCAAGCAGGTTCGCACCACTGATCGCCATATGAACTGACTGAAACAGGGCGTTGCGAAAGAGAGGGTGGTCATCAGCAATGATGATGGTATAGGTCGAGTCCATGACGTTCATACTTTTAACAATTTAGTTAATATTTATTATCATCCTGATTGAGTATGTGGACAATATCTATGCATTAAAAGTCTGAACCATATCGACTTTTATCCCCGGAATAAGAAAGCGTTACTCTGAATAGCAAAAAAGCCGCACTGCCATCTCGTTACGGAGGGGCGGTGCGGCTTTCGATTCGGCTTATATTTTAGTGAATATTGCCGTTATAGCTGGTGGTTTTGCATGTGTTTTAAGAATACATCGGCAGGCATAAAACCGGTTACACGAGCATTTGGAACATGGTTACCCTCACCATCCCAGAACTCAATCGTAGGTAAGCCAAGTACCTGTAATTGTTTAAGCAGTTCAATGTCTTGAGGCATGTTTCTCGTTACATCGGCTTGTAGCAGTACGAAGTCAGAAAGCTTGTTTTCCACATCAGCTTGATGGAAGGTGTACTTCTCGAATTCTTTACATGCCACACACCAATCGGCGTAGAAGTCGAGCATCACAGGCTTACCGAGTTTCTTCGCTTCGATGAGCTGGATTTCTAGTTCTTCAACCGTGTTGATGCGTGCAAATTGGATGTGTTGTTCTACCGTCACGCTCTTTTCTGCAAACCAGTAATTGAGCGCAGGTTGAGCTGATGCGAACAGGCCAAGCATCGCAATGATGCCCACAGCGCTTTGCTTCCAGCCACCAAATGGCAGTGCATTCTTACTGTGGTAAAGCCAACCAAAGGCGATGAAGCCAAGGCCAGACCAAAGCACGGTTGCCCACAATTCAGGAATGATGCGCTCTAGCAGGAAGATAGGCGCGGCAAGCAAGATAAAGCCGAATACGATCTTCACCTTGTTCATCCAGCTGCCCGCTTTAGGCAATAGCTTATTACCAAACACTGCCACTAAAATCAGTGGGATACCCATACCCATAGCCAACGCGTACAGAGCAATTGCACCGGTAAATAGGTCACCACTCTGAGCCACATACAGCAGTGCGCCTGACAATGGCGCCGTGGTACAAGGTGAACACACCAAGCCAGAGATAGCGCCCATTGCGAATACGCCCAAGGTATTGCCACCTTGCTGCTTGTTGCTTTGGTTGTTGAGCCAAGTTTGGATGCTGCTTGGCAGTTGCAGGTTATAAACGCCAAACATCGACATTGCTAACGCCACGAACAGAACACTCAGCGCGATCAGCACGTAAGGGTGCTGCATAGCGGCTTGGAATTGCATGCCTGCTGAAGCAACCACTAAACCTAATAAGGTGTAGGTTAACGCCATGCCTTGCACGTAAATAAAGGACAGCATCAGCGCGCGACCTTGGCTGAGTTTGCCACCACCTAAAACGATACCCGTTAGAATCGGATACATAGGCAGCACACACGGCGTAAAGGCTAAACCAACACCGAGTGCTAAGAATAATAGAGGGGTCCACCAACTGTCACCGAGCTTATCGGCTAAGCCTGCTTCTTTTGAAACAGGGGCATTTGGCTGTTGAGTCGTGTTACTTACAACGTCTGCTTTCGGAGATGTTGGTTGCGTAGAAACATCGGTTTCGTTGCCAGCAGAAGATGAAGCTTGTGAGTCACTACCTTGCGAATTAGCAGAACCTGTTGCTGTGAAAGGTTCAATGTCGATGATACGAGTCTCTGGTGGGTAGCAGAACCCTGCGTCCGCACAGCCTTGATACTTAACGATCAGCTGTGAGCCATCTTGGTAACTCTGCAGAGGAACTTGCACGAATAACGGCTGAGTATAAATGCTCACCTCACCGAAGAATTCATCTTGGTGCGGCTTACCATCTTCTAATTCAACATTACCGATAGCGAGATTTTGCCCGGTGAACGAGAGGCTATGTTGATAGAGGTAGTAGCCCTCTTTTACTTGCCAGTCGAGAAGGACTTTGTCGTCTTGCTGGTAGTAATTGAAAGGGAAAGCTTGGTCTACAGGGACAAAACCATTGTTATTGCCTCCGAAGCTTGGCTCGGCGTTGTCGTTCCCAAATAGCGCCCACGCAGGCTGGGTGAATAGGGAAACACAAACAAAAAGTAATGTGGCAAGTCGTCGCATACTATTTAGTCATCAAAATGGAGTTGAAGGTATCTTAACTCAATCAGACCGTAATAGTTTGCTATTAGTTTCATCGGCAAACAAATATCCCCTAAGGCGGGATAGCGATTTTATTGGGTAATCGAGTGGGGAGCTGCAATTCAACTTGAGTGACTTGCCTTTGTAAAAGAGACATTTAAGCTACACCCAAGCGTGCTTTTACTACTTGTTCGCAAGCATCAATATTCATCGTATCTTTTGGAATAATAAGCACGGTATCATTACCGCCAACGGTGCCGATAATCTCAGTATGTGGGTCGATATCGACTAATCTTGCGACTAATTGAGCACAACCTGGATGAGTTTTTACGATGACCATCGCTTGGTTATGAGTGATGAATTCGATTTGCGATGAGATGGATGCATCGACACGAACCGGTGCACTTTCAACCGTGATGCAGTAAACCTTTTTACCGCAAGCATTCTGAATTTTGACAACACCAAGCTGTGACAAAATACGAGATACGGTCGATTGGCTGATACCGGTATAGCCAATATCGACGAGTTTCTCTCGCAGTTGATTTTGGGTCGAGAAGCTTTGTTGTTGTAGTAAGCGTTTGCACGCTGCAGTCAGTGTTTTATCTTCAGCTGAATACAAGCAACCGTGCTCAGTGATTGGGTTCATGAACAACTCCTTAAGGTCAACATGTGGTTATCGCTTGTCCATAGCGCCGAGCGTACTCCCAAAGCCGTAGAGTACGATTGTTAAATAGGGCTTACCGATGAATCCCGAAATAAAGAGGGAAGGTATGCGTGATGTATGATCGTCTACCCATTGAGTCTACCACTAAAGGATAGTTATCTTTTTGAAGGGGATCACCAAATAAAATTCTAGTTAATTGCTTTTATTTTGGAGTTTTATTCTTTTGTTAAATGGATATTTATTCCAAGTTTGGCATAAATATCCATCGGTATTAGGGTGCTTTGGAGACCGTGATAATGGCGCTAAGGGTTAGCGAATTTCACTCATGATCTCGCGAGAGAATACTTTTTCACAGTAGTGACATTTTAGCTGCACGTTTTCCTGTTTTAGCTGCACTTTAAAGCTGCTTTCGACAGGTTCACCGTGCGAAATACAGTTGCTATTCGGGCAAGAGTAGACACTGTGGATTTGCTCTGGCAGCACAAGGGTTAGCTTATTAACCACTTTATACTCTTCAATCTGATTGACCGTTGCCTGCGGAGCATAAAGAGCCAATTGGTTGGCTTGTTCCTTGGTCAGGAAGATGTTCTCAATCTTGATTAGATCTTTATGGCCAAGTGCCGATGATGGCAGGTTTAAGCCCATAGTGATGCGCTGTTCTGTCTTGTGTAGCTTAAACAGTTTAAGGATTTTGATACCAAGGTGAGCAGGGATGTGGTCAATCACGCTGCCGTTACGGATCGCTTCTACTTGTAGCTGAGTTTGTTTAACCATGACTGTTTCTCCTGCTTATAAAGTGTCGTTAAGAACTAGGGCCAATAGGGCTTCGCGAGCGTATACACCGTTTTCAGCTTGTTCGAAGTAGTAAGCGTGTGGCGTTTTATCAACGTCGGTGGTGATTTCGTCGACGCGTGGCAGCGGGTGAAGTACCTTCATGTTTTGACGAGCGTCTTTCAATGTATCGGCGGTGAGGATGTAAGCCGATTTCATGTGTGCGTATTCCGACGCATCAAAGCGCTCTTTCTGCACGCGAGTCATGTACAGAACATCCAGTTCCGGCACGACTTCTTCAATGCTGCTGTGAGTGCTGTATTGGATGCCCATCTCTTCCAATTCTTCACAGATGTAATCTGGCATCTCTAAGACTTCTGGCGCGATAAAGAAGAAACGCACGTTATTGAATTTCGATAGTGCTTGGGTCAATGAGTGCACGGTACGGCCATATTTTAGGTCGCCGACGAACGCCACATTGAGGTTATCGAGCGTGCCTTGTGTTTCGTAAATCGAGAACAGGTCCAGCAAGGTTTGCGTCGGGTGCTGGTTAGCACCGTCGCCGCCGTTTACTACCGGCACACCGTTAGAAAATTCAGACGCTAAACGTGCTGCCCCTTCTTGTGGGTGACGCATTACAAAGGCATCGACGTAGGATGAAATAACCTGCACTGAATCGGCAAGTGTTTCGCCTTTCTTCGCCAGTGAGGTGTTACCGCCATTATCAAAGCCAATGACCGTGCCACCAAGGCGCTGGACGGCGGTCTCAAATGAAAGGCGAGTTCGAGTTGAAGGCTCAAAGAAGCAGCTCGCAACGACTTTATTTTTCAGCAACTCTGGGTTTGGCTCGGCCTTGAGTCTTGCTGCTGTGTCGACGATAAGCTCCAGTTCATTACGAGTGAGCTCAGGTATGGAGATGATGTGCTTGTTAAATAACGAATGCGCCATAACGGGTCTTCCTTCTATGCATACAGTCAAATTGCGGACAAAAAAAAAGCCCCCTAAAAATAGGAGGCTTCGAAACGATCAATAGAGCAAAATAAAAATGACACCACCGCCACTCTTTGGCGTGTAGTTTGACAATCATGTGCGACAGAATTGCAGTTCATTTTTTGCTCTCTTAAGACAAATTGCGGAGGATTATACTCAGATAAAAACGGCATGCAATACTTTCTGTAAAGTATTCATTTAATGGATTTTTATGCGAAATAACCTCTACATTTTGCTTTGATTTAAGCCCTTGTTGAAACAGAAAATTTCAGGGTTTTTGGGGGCGATAATGCCCTCAAGTACATGAAAAAAAATGCGGGCTTTATCCAAGGGCTAAATCCCAAGTTCGCCGCCCGCATTTCCCTGTCATTACACTTAACTTGTCAATGTCTCGCGAACAAGTGAGTGCTTAACTTCTTAGTTGTTTCGATTCTTAGCTGTTTAGGTAATTAACTGCCTAGTGTTGCAACCATTACTGCTTTGATGGTGTGCATGCGGTTTTCAGCTTCATCGAACACGATAGAGTATTCAGACTCAACTACCTCATCAGTCACTTCCACACCGTCTTTTAGCTGTGGATATTCAGCCGCAAGTTGTTTGCCTACCGTGGTATCTTCGCCATGGAAAGCCGGTAGGCAGTGCATGAATTTCACATGTGGGTTGCCTGTTGCTTTGAGCATTTTCATGTTCACTTGGTAAGGCATCATTAGGTTAATACGCTCAGCCCATGCTTCTTTTGCTTCGCCCATTGATACCCAAACGTCGGTGTATAGGAAGTCACAACCTTGCACGCCTTCTTGAACATCTTCTGTTAGCGTGATTTTGCCGCCAGTGTGTTCTGCGATTTCACGACATTGAGCCAGTAGCTCTTCTTGTGGCCAGAATTGTTTTGGAGCAACAAGGCGAATGTCCATACCCATTTTCGCAGCGCCAACCATTAGAGAGTTACCCATGTTGTTGCGAGCATCACCTAGGTAAGCAAAGCTGATTTCATGCAGTTGTTTACCACGGCCGTATTCCGTCATGGTTAGGAAGTCAGCAAGAATTTGTGTAGGGTGGAATTCGTCAGTCAGACCATTCCATACTGGAACTCCAGCGTAAGCGCCTAGCTCTTCAACAATCTCTTGACCGAAGCCGCGGTATTCAATGCCATCGTACATACGGCCAAGAACGCGAGCGGTATCTTTCATTGATTCTTTGTGGCCAATTTGAGAGCCAGATGGGCCTAAGTAAGACACGCGAGCGCCTTGGTCGAATGCCGCTACTTCGAATGCACAGCGAGTACGAGTTGAGGTTTTCTCAAAGATAAGCGCAATGTTTTTGCCAGTTAGTGTTGGCTGTTCGTAACCGTTGTACTTCGCTTTTTTTAGCTCCATAGAAAGATCTAATAAGTGTTGAATTTCGCGTGGAGTGAAATCTAGTAGTTTTAGGAAGTTACGATTGCGTAGGTTAAAAGCCATGATGTATTCCTTCTTAGATTTAGGCGCTTTCTTGTTACAGGGAAAGAAAATTCAAGAAAGCGCGATTCAATTTTTGTGTATTAATTTCAGTTCAAACGGTGATTCAGTTTTCTCGCAAGGTTTGAAAAGCTCGCGAGTAGATTAATCTTTGGTGATGTTGGTGCCCGCCAAGCCTTGCAGGATTTGCAAACCATCTTCGAGTGCACCAATACCGACGACTTTGCCGCCTTGCTGAATGAATTCGCACGATGCTTCAATTTTTGGTCCCATAGAGCCTGCATCAAATTCGAATTTCGCCAGTTCACTTGGTGTGGTGCTGCGCAGTGCGTGTTGAGTCGGTTTGCCCCAATCAAGGTAAACAGCGTCCGCGTCGGTCAAAATAAGCAGTGCATCCGCATCCAGTTGTTTCGCTAAGAAAGCCGCTGACATGTCTTTGTCGATAACCGCTTCAACACCCACTAATTTGCCGTTCTCTTTTTTCACTGGGATGCCACCGCCGCCAGTACAAATCACTAGGTGGCCTGCATCGATAAGTTGGGTGATCGCTTCGTGCTCAACAATGCCAGTAGGGCGTGGGCTTGGCACAACGCGACGGAAGTGTTGGCCGTCTGGTTTGACGATCCAGTGGAATTTCTCCGCCAATTCACGCGCTTCCGCTTCTTCGTAGATCGGGCCAATCGGCTTCGTTGGATCGGCGAATGCAGGATCGTTTGGATCAACGGTCATTTGCGTCAACATGCACGAGATGTTGCGGTTAGGTAGATAGTTCTTGAACTCTTGCATCAGCATGTAGCCGATCATGCCTTGAGTCTCACTGCCCAATACATCTAGCGGATACGGGTTTACTTTTTTGTATTCCAAACCTTGCAGAGCCAGTAAACCAACTTGTGGGCCATTACCATGTACTAGAACCACGTTGTACACTTTCGCGATTTCAGAGATGGTTTTAACCGCTGTTTCAATATTACGGCGTTGAACATCGGCTTCTAACGGCTCACCGCGACGAAGTAAGGCATTACCGCCGAGTGCAACAACAACAGTTTGCTTAGTCATAATTGTGTTCTCTCATTTTGGCCAAGCTGAGATTATTTAAGATCATTCAACTTGGCCGTTTTCGTCTTAGTGATTAGATACCATCACGCTCAATTGGGCAGCTCATGCAGCGTGCGCCACCGCGACCGCGGCCAAGTTCATCTCCAGGGATAGGAAGAACTGTGATGCCTGCTTTATCGTATTTTTCATTGGTGTAGGTGTTGCCTTCGTAGCCAATCACAACGCCAGGTTTAACCGTTAGAACGTTGTTTGCATCGTTCCACTGCTCACGTTCTGCATGGAAGTTGTCACCACCGGTCGTGATTAGGTTTAGCTTGTCTACGCCAAGTGCTTTTTCGATAGCTGTTACGAAGTAGCCTTCTTCTTTCACTTTCACTGCGCCAGACTCATCACCAGTTAGGTTCCAGCACTGTACGTCTTTACTCACCACTTCAGGGTAAACAGAGAACGTATCTTCGTTCATGTGCGTCATAACGGTGTCTAAGTGCATGCAAGAGCGGTGTTTTGGTAGCTGCATTGCGATAACTTGTTTCGCTTGACCGTGTTTGAATAGGCTAGATGCTAAGTGCTCAACACCTTGTGCTGTTGTACGCTCAGACATACCGATAAGAACCGTACCGCGACCGATTACAAGAACGTCACCGCCTTCAATGGTTGAGTTGTCGTAGCTGATGTTTTCTTCATCGCCGAAGTACTTAATGAAGTCTTGGCCAGCAAATGTTGGGTGCCAGCGGTAAATAGCGCGAACGTGGTTGGTTTCACGTTGACGAGCAGGTTTCGCCATCGGGTTGATGGATACGCCACCGTATACCCAGCAAGATGTGTCACGAGTAAATAGGTGGTTTGGTAGCGGTTCGATAATGAAGTCGGTTGGTGCGTGCATGCCTTGCATCATTGAAGATGATTTCATTGGCATCTCAGCGTAAGACAGACCACCCGTTAGGATTTTTGCTAGTTCTAGGTTTGGTAAGTCGCCCAAGTAGCAGCGCACATCGTTAGCAAAGGTTTTGCCTAAGCGGTAATCAGAAACTTGATGATTCAAAAGCCAATCTTTCGCTTCTGGCACTGCTAGCGTGTCTGCTAGTAGGTCAGTAAGAAGAAGAACTTCAACACCTTGATCACGCAGCGTTTGAGTAAATGCGTCATGCTCTTTACCAGCACGTTCAACAGCCAGTACGTCATCAAATAGTAAATCGTGACAGTTAGAGGGTGTTAGGTGAGTCAGTGCGCGTCTTGGACGGTGAACTAGAACGCGGCGTAATTGACCTATTTCAGAACCTACATAGAACTTACTCATGATCGTCTCTCTCTTATATATTTGAATTACTTTTATCGCTAAGAGTAATTATTTATTTTCAGTTGAGAAGAATGAATTATTTATTCATATCTCTTGTCTGGAATTAATATTACGCCTGCTAGTCAGGTATTCTTAGAGATCTATCACAAATCGTTTTTTATCCCGCAGCCCTTTAAAATTAAGGGTTTTAACAAACTTTATGCACTTTCAGTTATGAATAATACATTCTAAATAGTTAGCAGTTAGGGAACTTTATGCACGCTTTTTTGACGAAACTTACTAGAATCTAATTTACGAGGGATTATATGCAGAATAGTTTTATTGATAAGAGTGTACTTAGCTTGGAAGTATGCAGTGTTTTTATTTAGATATTTAATTTTGGATGTGGAATTAATTGTTTATTAACAAAGTAAATGCGAATAAAGCTGTTGCGATCACATTTTAAAATCGGCTGTTTAAGTGTGTTTTTTGATAGAAAAGGGCATTAATCCTCGTCTGTTTATTAGGCTATTAATTACTTTAAATATAATTAACGCTAATAAGTGACTAACTATTTGTTTAAACATCATGGTTGAAAATAGAGTGTTATTTCATCAAGAAAATTAGATGTTTAAAAGTAGGATTGATTCTTCTATTGCGAGTGCTTTGAGTTTAGTTGAGCTTGGCTACGAACAGAAGAACCTTGAATATCGCGTGTATGGCTTTGAGGATCTGTTTCAGTGGCAGAGGGTTACATTGAGAGGGAACAATAAAAAAGCCGCTGTGAGAAGCGGCTTTGGATGAGAAAGGAGTGAAGTGCTGTTAGTTAGATCAGCGCACCAATACTCAGTACAACAATGCAGAACACCATCAATATACCGACTAGTGGCATCACCCATTTAACCCAGCGCACGTAAGGGACACGAGCAATCGCCAAACCACCCATCACCACCGCGGAGGTTGGGGTGATTAGGTTCACCAAGCCAGATGCAGATTGGTACGCAGTGATAACCAAGTCACGACCTACGCCAGCAAAGTCGGCCAGTGGTGCCATGATTGGCATGGTCAGTACCGCTAAGCCAGAGGTCGATGGCACTAAGAACGACAGTAGAATCTCTAAGAAGAACATCACGTTAATGAAGATAACCGAAGAAAGCCCCGTTACCATCTGTTCTGCTGAGAAGAGAATGGTATCGGTGATCATACCGCGGTCCATCACCACTACGATACCACGTGCAATACCTATGATGAGCGCAACGCCAAGTAGGTCGCGGGCACCATCAATGAAGCTGGTGGTAAACTCTTCTTCGCTCATGCGAGCCACAATACCAACGATGATGGTTGCTGCTAAGAACATCGCTGAGATCTCAGCCATCCACCATCCAGCAACGGATACACCATAAATCATTACAGCGAACGAGCCACCAAAAATGGTCAGAATCAGTTTGCGAGTCGCGGTGAATTCAAGTTTTTCGCCGCTCGCATTACCTAAGAAGTGCGCTTTGTTCTCTTCGTATTTGTCGTAGACAATTGATGTTGTTGGATCGGCTTGAACCATTCTTGCGTAACGCATTACGTAGGCAACACAAATACCCCAACCAATAATCAACATCGCAATGCGCAACACGATACCGTCTGTAAATGGAATACCAGAGGCGTTGGCAGCGATCACGGTTGCGAATGGGTTAATCGTTGAACCCAGCACCCCAATACCTGCACCAAGCAGTACGGTCGCAGCGGCAACAAGAGGGTCAAAGCGAGCTGCCATCATTACCGGCACTAGCAATGTATAGAAGGGCAGTGATTCTTCCGCCATGCCGTAGACGGTACCACCTGCGGCAAATAGCGCCATCAGTATTGGTATCATCAACTCTTCTCGCCCTTCTAAGCGGGCGGTGACGCGCTCGATACCGGCATCAATGGCACCCGTTTTGGTTACTAGCCCTAAGAAGCCACCAATGATTAAGATGAACAGCGAAACGTCGATAGCCGCCGCTTCATAGCTATTGTGGTCATAGAAGCCGTCAATAGGCGCGAGCAGTACATCAATCACGCCTTGAGGGTTACCTTCTACCGCTTGATAGGTTCCGGTTACGGGTACTTCTCGGCCTAGCTCTTCATTCATTGCACGGTCGTATTGGCCTGCTGGAACAATCCAGGTAAGCAGTGCGACGAACGCAATCAGAATAAATAGAATGGTGTAGGCAGAAGGGAATTTAAAGTTGGCAAAGAAGCCGCCCTTTTTTTTCTCGCTTGGTATCGTTTGAGTTGTCATGGCTATCTCCTTACATCATCTTAAATAGAAGTGATGTGAATTAGCGACTAATGATTTATAGATTGTAAATACACGGACACTTATAAAGCACTCAACGATATAAAGTTGCTGACTTTAAATATAAGTATCTTTATATTTATATATCCAAATGAATTTAGATTTAATTTAACTGCGGTTATTTTATTCCTTACGTTGGAATTTAAGTTTGGTATTGTTCACAAAAATAGTGACCAATGAATAGGCTGGAAAACGTTAGAAAAAGAGCAAGGTTTTTTGGTTGGTTAGCTTGGATTAATATTCGATGTTAATTAGAAAGAAACAAGGGGTGGTTGTGTTGGCAGGCATTGTTAATGAATGACGTGAATATTCCTGGAATTTTATTCAAACTTTATTTTTGTTCGGGTTTTTAGATTTATAATGTTTATTTGATACGTATCAAATAAACACATTGTTCAGAAAAGAAAAAAGGAAGCCGAAGCTTCCTTTTAGGTTTGGTTTTTCACCGAGTGTTAGATAAACAGACCGCCGAATGCGAAGCCGAGTGCTACCGCTGTACTGATTGTTGCCACACCAGGAATGAAGAATGGGTGGTTAAATACGTACTTACCAATACGCGTTGAACCTGTGTCATCCATCTCAACCGCTGCCAGTAGCGTAGGGTAAGTTGGAAGTACGAACAGTGCACTTACCGCAGCAAAAGAAGCCACGGCTGTTAGTGGTGCAACGCCAATCGCTAGAGCTGCAGGCATCAGTGCAACCGTTGTTGCGCCTTGAGAGTAAAGCAGCATAGAAGCGAAGAACAGAACAAGAGCCAGCATCCAAGGGTAGTCAGCCAGTAGAGCACCAGCAACGTCTTTGATTTCAGCAACGTGTGCGTTTACAAACGTTGAACCTAACCAAGCCACACCAAGTACACATACACATGCCGTCATACCAGAACGGAACGTTGGTGCTGAAGAAATCTTCGCTGCATCAATCTTAGTGAACATCACGATAGCCGCTGCTGCTGCCAGCATTACAGACATGATCGCTTCGTTACGACCTAGCGCCGGGTTTTCAATTAGGCCAACAGAGCTAGAGATAGCCGCTGCGTAACAAACCACGAAACCAATTGCAGCTAGGAAGATGTACGTTGCTTTCTTCGCTGTAGGTAGAATTTCGCGTTTCTCTTCTGTTGCTAGCTTGATTAGACCTTTCTCTAGACGTTCTTGGTAAATAGGATCGTCTTTCAGTTCGCTGCCCATGTAGTTCGCGACAACCGCACCAACCATACAAGCGATGAAGGTTGTTGGAATACAAACCATCAATAGCGTTAGGTAGTCGACACCAAAGGGTGCCAGCATCGCTGCGAAAGCCACAACTGCTGCCGAAATAGGCGAAGCTGTGATCGCAATTTGAGAGGCTACAACTGCGATAGACAGTGGACGAGAAGGACGAACACCTTGGCCTTTTGCTACTTCTGCAATAACAGGCAACGTAGAGAATGCTGTGTGACCAGTACCCGCCATCAGTGTCATTACAAAGGTCACAATCGGCGCGTAAAAGGTGATTCGTTCAGGGTGTTTACGCAAAAAGTTTTCTGCAATTTGTACCAACCAGTCCATACCGCCAGCAACCTGCATTGCTGCAATTGCGGTGATAACCGACATGATGATCAAAATTACATCGACCGGGATGAAAGATTGGCTTGTTGGAACGCCAAGAATAAGTGAAAGGGCAATAACACCAGCACCACCGGCAAAACCAATACCGATACCGCCAATTCTGGCCCCCAAAAAGATAAAGAGCAGGACGACAAACAGTTCTACTGCAATCATAAGTAACACCTCATTTAGATTTTATTATGTGAACATTCGCCGCTGGAATGTTCACATAATAGTTCTATGGTTTAGATTCAATTTGGCAAAAGCGCAACCAACGGAAATCCACAAAATAATCATGGTTAACCGTATTGGAGCCTAAAAAAGGGCTCCGTTTGGAACCCTTTCTCGCTAACTTTATTCGTAGCGCTTCGCTTTATACTGAGGATGCATCAAATTTTCAACAGAGAAAATGTCATCAAGTTCTTCTTCGGTCAATAAACCGCGTTCTAGAACTACATCACGAACACTCTTACCTGTTTCTGCACAGATCTTACCAACAATGTCACCTTCGTGGTGGCCAATGTATGGGTTTAGGTAAGTGACGATACCGATAGAGTTAAATACGTGCGCTTCACATACTTCTTTGTTTACCGTAATGCCGTCTACACACTTGTCGCGCAGGTTCACACAAGCGTTTGTCAGAATGTCTAGAGACTCAAACATGCTTTGTGCAATAACAGGTTCCATTACGTTCAGTTGAAGTTGACCACCTTCCGCAGCGAAAGAAACCGTGTTGTCGTTACCTAGAACTTTGAAGCAAACTTGGTTTACTACTTCAGGTACAACTGGGTTTACTTTAGCAGGCATGATTGAAGAACCTGCTTGCAGTTCAGGTAGGTTTAGCTCGTTCAAACCAGTACGTGGACCTGAAGAAAGTAGACGCAAGTCGTTACAGATCTTAGATAGCTTAACTGCTAGACGTTTAAGTGCGCCGTGCGTCATTACGTATGCGCCACAGTCAGACGTTGCTTCGATTAAATCTTCAGCCGCTACACACTCTAGGCCTGTTACTTCTGCTAGGTGTTTCACTGCTAGGCCTTGGTAACCCGGTGCTGCGTTCAGACCTGTACCGATAGCCGTTGCGCCTAGGTTTACTTCAAGCAGTAGTTTTGAAGTGTATTCTAGGTTTTTGATTTCTTCATTGATGGTTACAGCCCAAGCGTGGAACTCTTGGCCAACCGTCATTGGAACTGCGTCTTGAAGCTGAGTACGACCCATCTTCAAAATCGTGTTGAATTCTTGGCTCTTAAGCTCGAATGCACCTTTTAGGTATTCGATCGCATCAATCAGTTTACGAACGCTGTTGTAAACAGAGATACGGAAGCCAGTTGGGTAAGCACAGTTTGTAGATTGGCTGCGGTTTACATGGTCGTTCGGGTTGATGAACTCGTATTGGCCTTTTTCTTTGCCCATAAGTTCAAGAGCCACGTTCGCAACAACTTCGTTTGCGTTCATGTTTACAGAAGTACCAGCACCACCTTGGAAAACGTCCGATGGGAACTGATCCATGCACTTACCCGTGTCTAGAATTAGGTCACAAGCTTGGATGATGTATTTAGCCACTTCGCTTGGAATTACACCTAACTCTTTGTTTGCTAAAGCCGCCGCTTTCTTAGTCATCACCATACCGCGAACGAATTCAGGTACATCTGAGATCGTTACATTTGAGATGTTGAAGTTTTCAACTGCGCGTAGAGTGTGGATGCCGTAGTAAGCATCAGCCGGAACATGACGTTGACCTAATAGATCTTCTTCGAGACGAGTAGCTTGAGGAGCTTCAACTTGAGCTTCTGATTGAGTAGCCATAACAGGATCCTTAGAGAATTATTCTGATTATATAGTTAGTTATTAGCCTATTCTGTGTGCAAATACTCCGTTCGCTAGAATATTGGGCTGATAAATCCGTCCTGACTTATGTGGCACATGATACTGTACTTAGCGCATAAAAATATTAAGTGGATCACCTTTTTCGGTTTTGTTTCGTCAATATTTTGCAAAGTTATTCTTGGTCAATAAACACGCTTATTTACAGGATAAATTTGAGATTGTTAGGGCTTTCAGCGTAAACTGCAAGTAACAAAGGAGGGCGTGTGTTTCCTATCTTATTATTACTATTTATCTTCGTACCCATCATTGAGATTGGGCTATTTATTCAAGTTGGTGGCTTCTTAGGATTGTGGCCAACTATTGCGTTGGTTCTGATCACTGCATTTGTGGGTGCATCGCTGGTTCGTAGCCAAGGCATTCAGACACTTATGTCTGTGCAAGGTCGTTTACAACAAGGCGAAATGCCAGCACAACAGATTCTTGAAGGCGTGATGCTTGCAGTTGCCGGTGTATTGCTGCTGACTCCGGGTTTTATGACGGACGCACTCGGTATGTTGGTATTATTGCCAGCACCAAGAGCGATGATTGCCAAGAAAATGATGGAAAAAATGGTGGTGACCAACATGTCTGGTGGTTTCCATGCCGGTGGACAAGCTGGTTTTGGCCAGAGCCCATTTGGACAAGACCCATTCAATCGCGATCCATCTGACCAATCAAAAGACGGCAACACCTTTGAAGGTGAGTTTGAGAAGAAAGACGACGACAACGATCGTAACCGCTTAAACTAATTAATCTTTTCTCTCTTTATATAGAGGGAAAACAGAAAAGGCTCTTACCTTTATCCTTCGCAAGAAAGTGATAATGGTAAGAGCCTTTTTTATTGTCTGTCGCTAGCTGTTACTTACTGTTTACTATCGATAACAGATAACAGATAACAGATAACAGATAACAGATAAAAGATAAGCTTGAGTGTTCGGTTATACCGCGCCTTCAAAGCCCATTTGTCGCCATGCTTCAAAAGCAATGATTGCCACTGCGTTAGACAGGTTGAGGCTGCGTGCGTCTGGCATCATTGGAATACGAATACGTTGCTCCATTGGCATGCTTTCAATGAACTCAGCAGGCAGGCCGCGAGTCTCAGGGCCAAACATCAGCACATCGCCTTGTTGGAATTTCGCATCAACGTGGTGGCCTGTCGTTTTTGTGGTGCAAGCAAAGATGCGGAAATCACCCTCACGTTCATTCTCTAGATACTCAAGGAAAGCTTCTAGGTTCTTGTGACGCTTAACTCGCGCAAGGTCGTGGTAATCCAATCCAGCACGACGAACCTTCTTCTCTTCAAAATCAAAGCCAAGCGGTTCAATCAGGTGCAGGTTTGCGCCGCAGTTAGCACATAGGCGGATGATGTTACCCGTATTGGGTGCAATTTCTGGTTCGTATAGAGCGATATCAAACATGTTGGTTCACAAGAGTAATCAAAGATAGCCCGAGTATACGGTGGCAAGCTGAGTGAGTACAGTTCGCCACCGTCACCATTCGCTTACGCTTGGTTCGTTAGTGCTTGCGCGTAGTTTTCAGATACGGCATTCCAATTCACCACGTTCCACCATGCATTGATGTAATCAGGACGACGGTTTTGGTAGCTGATGTAGTAGGCGTGTTCCCAAACATCGAGCGCGAGAATCGGTTCGCCATCACTCGCCACGGTATCCATCCACGGATTATCTTGGTTCGAGGTTGAGATGATCTTCAGTTGCCCTTGCTCTACCACTAGCCAAGCAAAGCCGGAGCCAAAGGTATTGATCGCCGCTTGGGCGAACTGATCTTGGAATGTCTCGAAATCACCGAAGGTACTCTTGATAGCCTCACCAAGCTCGCCCGTAGGTTCACCACCACCGTCTTGCGACATGCAATTCCAATACAAGATGTGATTGTAGTAGCCACCACCATTGTTACGCACGTCAGGGCTGTGCTGAGATATGTTGGCAAAGATCTCGGTCAGAGATTGCTGTTCTAGCTCGCTGCCAGACACCGCCGCAACAAACTTATCGTAGTAGGTTCTATGGTGCTTGCTGTAATGCACTTCCATTGTCTTAGCGTCAATGTAAGGCTCTAGGGCATCGTAAGCGTAGGGTAAAGCAGGGAAAGTGTGCGACATGGTAAATCCTCCCTAATTAGAGGATTTACCATAATGATAATGACAATCATTATCAACTGCGATCTTTGTGGGGGTATTACACCGGTAAGATAGGCAGGGTGATTTCGAGTTGTAATCCACCGAGCTGGCTGCGGGTCGCCGTGATGGTTCCGCTGTGTTGGCGAATCGCACTTTCAGTAATGGTTAATCCAAGACCTGTGCCGCCGGTATTACGATCACGGGCAGTGGAAACGCGATAGAAAGGTCTGAAGATAGAATCGAGTTCATCCTCTGGAACACCATCACCATTATCATTGACGCAAATTGTTAGCTGATCTTGAACCACATGGAATTGCACATCCACTTGGTCTTTACCGTAGTAGATGGCATTGCGTGTAATGTTGTCTAGCGCACTCATCAGCAGTTTAGGGTTCCCCGAAATAGAGCGTTCTGGGATCTCCGAGAACGTCAGTTGTTTGCCCATCTGTTCGGCTTCAAACTCTGCGTCTTTTAAGATCTCTTCCCATAGGCTCGAGATAGGCTGAACCTCACGAGTAATATGGCTGTCGACCTGCATACGAGATAGCGTCAGCAGCTCACTGATCATCTGTTCCAAACGCTGTGCTTCGGTATCAATGCGTTCTAACTCTTGGCTCTCGCCTTGTTTACGAATCGCCAGTGCATTGGCCATGCGCAGGCGAGTCAGTGGCGAGCGTAGTTCGTGTGAAATATCAGAGAGTAGGCGCTGCTGCCCTGAGATCATCTGGTTCACCGCTTCGACCATCTGGTTAAAGCTCTCACCTGCTTGTCTGAATTCAGACGTACCTTTTTCAAGTGTTGGATCAACTTCAAACTGACCTTTCGCTACACGTTGAGCAGCGCGCTCAAGCCTACGAGCAGGTTGGCTGAGTGCCCAAGCTAACCAAAGTAATAGCGGGGTACTCGCCAACATCACGGCAAGCAATAGCTGCAGAGGTCTATCAAACAGGCGCAGTAAGAATGGCGGTGGTTGGTTCCACTTCACTCCGGCATACATCAGCAACTCTTCACCAGCGAGAGTAATTGGCACTGGCCCTGCGACCATGTAGTGTCCGTAGAGTTTTTGCTTCGGCATCTCAGGGTTATCAATCGAGGTAACAAAGTTACGAATCGCCTTTAGCTTATAGTCTGAATGCCTTTTCGAGGTAAGGACTGCGCCCTCAAGATCGGTCAGGTAGATGCGAGCTCTAGAATCCTTGCGGCTGCGTGGTGCCTCCAGTTGGAAGACAATCTTGCCCAGATTAGGTTCTTTGGCGTAGCGTTTCTCTGTGATTTTAGCGATACGCTCGAGTTTATCGAGGTGATCTGCGGGCACATCTCGCGCGACTCGAGGGTCTAAATGGGGAAGTGACAGCACCGACAAAAGCACCAGTAACATGGTGAACCAAAAGATAGCAAAGATACGTCCATATAAGCTGGTGATTTTAGGTATACGCATTAATCTTCCTCTACCAATAAGTAGCCACGGCCTCGTAAGGTTTTGATGCGTGATTTGCCGTCAGTGCGCTCAGGAATCTTCTTACGTAGATTAGAGATGTGCATGTCTATCGCGCGGTCAAACGCTGCGAGCCTTTTACCCAGCACATCCAAACTCAATGCTTCTTTGGTGATCACTTGCCCTGGGTTTTGGATAAGGTGACTCAGTAGGGCGAACTCGGTTGTGGTGAGGTCGATGAGCTCCCCATTGCAGTAGGCTTCTTGTTTGCCCGGGAAGACTTCGATGTCTTGATATTGAACTCTATCACTGGCCGCCTTAGGTGCGGTGTTGGTTTGAGTACGACGCAAGATAGCTCGAATACGAGCTAACAACTCTCGGTCACTGAAAGGTTTAGGCAGGTAATCATCCGCGCCAAGTTCAAGACCAATCACACGGTCGATCTCTTCGCCTTTTGCGGTCAGCATTAGTACCGGCGTTTCCCAATTTTCCCTCAGCTTTTTTAGCGTTTCCATGCCATTAAGGCGCGGCATCATCACATCCAAAAGGACCAGATCAATCTCATCATTGATCGCTTCAAGCCCGGCATAGCCATCATTGGCTTCGGAGACAGTGAAGCCCTCAAAGCTCAAAATGTCTTTAAGTAAGCTGGTTAACTCTGTGTCGTCATCAATAAGAAGAATGTTCGCCATTGGGAAGCCTTAATCATTTAGTTAGGTTAATAATACTGCTAATTATTCGTCAACTTTCACTCTTTACGATTCTTTACGCTTTCTAAACGTCACTTTACGAGGGAAAGACTAATCTATATTCAAGCGCTGAGAAACAGACGCAACACATGACTTATTATACCGAATTGAGGCAACAATTATGAAAATGACTAAGAAACTTGTACTAGCAGCTGCGGCACTTCCACTTATTTTTGGTACAGCAAGCGCGTATGCTTACGGTGGTGGTGATAAAGGTGACCACAAAGGTATGCACGACAAGTGTGGCGGTTTCGATAAAAAAGTAATGCGCCAACTAGACCTAACCGACGCTCAAAAAGAACAGTTAAAAGAGATGCGTGAAGCAGACCGTGCTGAGATGAAAGCAAAGCGCGGTGCAAACAAAACGGCAAAAATGGCGCAAATGAAAGCGCATCACGAAAAGGTTCAAGCATTGGTACTTGCTGACAACTTTGACGAAGCAGCAGCAAACGACCTAGCAAGCCAAATGGTTGAGAAGCAAACTGAGCGTCGCGTAGCAATGCTTAAGAAGCAACACCAAATGATGAGCGTACTAACGGCTGAGCAAAAGACTCAACTGAAAGAAATCCAACAAGAGCGCATGACTAAGTGTGCTGACAAAATGGGAAAACGCATGAACAAAGACAAGTAATTCATTGCTTGAAAAATCAGCGTTGAATGAAAGTGTTTAGAAAGAAGCGGCCGAGTGCCGCTTTTTTTGATCCTTAAAAATGAATGTTTTACATCATAGCTGTCATATTCAATTGGTGGTTTGCAGGTTATACTTTGTGCTATCAGTCACTTTATAGCCAAGTTATGAAACAAGAATACGCACGTTTAGTTACGCTCGCCGCTTGGGCAGCCACCACCATCGCCACTATTTTATTGATAGTGAAAGTCGCAGCGTGGTGGGTAACAGGTTCTGTGAGTCTGCTGGCTTCCGTCGTGGATTCAATGCTGGATATCGCGGCCTCTGTCGTTAACCTTATCGTGGTTCGTTACTCTCTGCAGCCTGCCGACAAAGAGCACACCTTTGGTCATGGTAAGGCTGAATCTCTCGCTGCATTAGCGCAGGCAATGTTTATTTCAGGCTCTGCATGTTTCCTTATTCTCAATGGTATTGAGCGCTTCTTCCGACCTCATGAACTGAATTCTCCAGAGATTGGTATCTATGTCAGCTTATTTGCGATGGTGATGACCTTCGGTTTGGTTCGATTCCAAAAGCATGTGGTCAACAAAACAGGCAGCCAAGCTATTGCGGCCGACTCTCTGCACTATCAATCAGACCTTTATATGAACGCTGCGATCATGCTGGCACTGGCATTGAGCTGGTTTGGGATTGGTCAGGCGGACTCAGTATTCGCGGTCGGTATCGGTATCTACATTCTGTACAGCGCTTATCAAATGGCGATGGAGGCGGTTCAGTCTCTGCTTGATCATAAGCTGCCAGATGATGAGCTGAAACAGATTAAAGAGACATCATTGAGCGTGGAAGGCGTGTTGGGTGTGCATCAATTACGAACGCGTCGCTCGGGGCCAATACGCTTCATCCAACTGCATCTAGAATTGGAAGATAATATCCCACTTATTGAAGCGCATCGCATTTCTGACGAAGTAGAGGCTAAGCTTATCTCCGTGTTCCCTGATGCTGATGTATTAATTCACCAAGACCCGTATTCGGTCGTATTTGGACCAGAGAAGCAGCAGAAATTCCACTCGTGGTAATGCGTGCTAAAAATCAGCGGGCAAATGGTAAGTGAGTGGCTTTTGAACTAAAGTGAGTAAAAATTATTAACTGTTAGGTGATTCAAAAACCACCTTAGTAACAATTAATGTTGATTCTGATGTGAATCAACAAAGTTATTGAGTAAAACTGTAATACTCTTACAGAAGTAGAAATGTTACATAATTTTACGCGATTTGAGTGCTATTCCTGTTGAGGAAATGTAACATAACGCACAAATATAGATTTAAAATCTTGTTGATATACAATCAGCAAGAACAAGAATTGAATAATAGATTCCCAAAAATCGAGGGTGAGCATGATTAAGAAGATCGGTGTTTTGACCAGTGGTGGTGACGCTCCAGGTATGAACGCAGCAGTTCGCGGCGTTGTTCGTACTGCGTTATCAGTTGGCATTGAAGTTTACGGTATTTACGATGGCTACCAAGGCCTTGTTGAAGACCGTATCGAAAAGCTTGACCGTTCAAGCGTATCTGACGTGATCAACCGTGGTGGTACTTTCTTAGGTTCTGCACGTTTCCCTGAATTTAAAGACGTTGCTGTTCGTGAGAAAGGCATTGAGAACCTTAAGAAGCACGGTATCGAAGCACTTGTTGTTATCGGTGGTGACGGTTCTTACATGGGTGCTAAGAAGCTGACTGAAATGGGTTACCCATGTATCGGTCTTCCAGGCACAATCGATAACGATATCGCGGGTACTGACTACACAATCGGTTACCTAACAGCGCTTAACACTGTTATTGATTCAATTGACCGTCTACGTGACACGTCTTCTTCTCACCAACGTATTTCTATTGTTGAAATCATGGGCCGTCACTGTGGTGACCTTACGCTTATGTCAGCAATCGCGGGTGGTTGTGAGTACATCATTACTCCAGAGACTGGCCTAGATAAAGAACAGCTTATCAGCAACATCCAAGATGGTATTGCGAAAGGTAAGAAGCACGCAATCATCGCTCTAACTGAGCTAATGATGGATGCTAACGAACTGGCTAAAGAGATCGAATCTTCAACAGGTCGTGAAACTCGTGCAACGGTTCTTGGTCACATCCAACGTGGTGGTCGTCCTACTGCATTTGACCGTGTATTGGCTTCTCGTATGGGTAACTACGCTGTTCACCTTCTTCAAGAAGGTCACGGTGGTCGTTGTGTTGGTATCGAGAAAGAAGAACTTGTTCACCACGACATCATCGATTGTATCGAGAACATGCAGAACCCAGACCGTTCTGAGCTGTTCCGCGTTGCAGAAGAGTTGTTCTAAGCCACGCTTAGCGTTCTCTTAAAGAATTTAAAAACCGCTGATTATTCAGCGGTTTTTTTGTGCCTGCCGTTTGGGTTTCAGAAACGACAGGTAATAAAAAAGGCCAACCTAAGTTGACCTTTCATCTAATCTAAACGGTGAGGTTTAAATTAAGCTTTTGCTTCAGCTGCTGCTTTAGCGATAGCTGCGAAGCTTTTCGCGTCTAGAGCTGCGCCGCCAACTAGAGCACCGTCGATGTCTGGTTGTGCGAAGTAAGCTGCTGCGTTTTCTGGCTTAACAGAACCGCCGTATTGGATAACAACTTTCTTAGCAACTTCTTCAGATTTCTCTGCGATGTGTGCACGGATTTGAGCGTGGATGCGTTGTGCATCTTCAGCTGTAGCTGCTTTACCAGTACCGATAGCCCAGATTGGTTCGTAAGCGATGATAGCGCCTTCAAGAGCTTCAACACCTTGAGTGTTGATAACAGCGTCAAGTTGACGAGCACATACTGCAACAGTTTCGCCTGCTTCGTTTTGTGCTTCAGATTCACCGATACAAAGAACTGGAGTTAGGCCGTTCTCTTTTAGGAATGCGAATTTCTTAGCTACGAACTCATCTGATTCGTTGTGGTATTCACGACGCTCAGAGTGACCGATGATGATGTGAGATGCGCCGAACTCTTTAAGCATTGCTGGAGACATGTCGCCAGTGAATGCACCGCTGTTGTTTAGGTCAGAGTTTTGAGCACCTAGGATGATCGCGCTGCCCGCTTCAGTAAGCGTACGCTCTGCTAGATCAACGAAAAGTGCTGGTGGAGCAACTGCTACGTCTACGCCTGTTACGCCTTCAAGTTCAGCGTTAAGACCGTTTAGTAGATCAACAACCATTTCTTTGCTGCCGTTTAGTTTCCAGTTACCCATAACTACAGGATGACGCATAGGAATATCTCCAAAGTATTTAAATAAATCGAATGTAAAAAAGTAAACTTTATTACGAAATAATATAACAGATTAATATCAACAGATCATGACTGTGGTCATGACTTTCTTGGATCTTACTCAATGGTCAGAGTAGATTTTGAGCATATATCAGTGATCCGGCAGACAGAATAATAGCTAACTTCTCGGATTTTTCATCGTTAGTTGTTATTAAGGGACAAACGATTGCGTTAACAACAGGAAGTAACAATGCCGAATCTAGTTCTAGAGTACTCCAATTCAGTGGATGAGCGAGTAAATATCCAAGGCTTACTGGAAGATCTCCACCAAGTCGCTCTCACATGTGGCTTGTTTGATGTGCCATCAGTGAAATCTCGTTCACTGCGTTGCCATAATTGGTTGGTCGGTGATGAGGAAGATAGTGTAGACTTTATTCATATCAGCTTTGAGTTACTTTCGGGACGAACGGAAGAGCAAAAGCGAGAATTGTCACGATCGTTAATGCAGATCCTGCAAGAACAAGCGAGTCATGTAAGAAGCTTAACGGTGAATATTCGTGATATGGATAAAAGTTGCTTTCAAAAAGTAATAAACTAACCATTGCTGCTGACTTTTAGCGGCGTATAAATTTGAGTATTTAAGATGTCGATGAAAGAATTACTGCTCTCTTTCAAGGGGAGAATTGGTCGTAAGACTTACTGGATTTGGAATGTTTTCTACTACATAGCGATTACCGGTTTTGCTTCAGGTATCTCTGTGTTGTTCCCTGCTTACTCTTATATCCTGCTACCAATCATCCTATTGATGCTTGTGATCCCAGACCTTGCGGTAACCGCTAAGCGCTGGCACGACCGCAATAAGTCTAATTACTGGCTACTATTGAATGTGCCATTAGTATTGGGTCGTTTAGCTTCGCCAATGGTTGCAACGACGACAGAGCCGGTATCGCCAATTCATATGGCGGCAACCGTCGCGGCATTAGTGTGTGGTTTCTGGATTCTGATTGAGTGTGGTTTGTTGAAAGGTACAGAAGGCCGTAATGACTACGGCGAAGACCCATGTAAATATTGAACAGCGAACCAATAAGAAGGGGGCATTACGCTCCCTTTTTCTTTTTAGTGCTTTGCTAATTTCAGTACATTTTAGGTTCGGTATTCGGCTTAAAAGGCACGACATTTTCAGGCAGAGATTCTTCAAAGCCGCAGCGCCCTTCGAGTGCATCTTGGAACTTACAGACCTGACAGCGCAGCTCTTGCATGAGTACGACATTGGCGTGGTGTGGGTTTTTACAACGGCTAACCACTAAGTCGATGTGACTTTGCTGCGCACGAAGTCGGTCTTGCATCACGTCTGAAGCCGAACAAATCATCTGTTCGCACATCTCGTGTTTGAATTGATTGAATGCTTTCGGGTCGCTTTTCGCGAGTTGGACAAGTTCATCAAAGGGTGGCAGTTTTTGAGCGGGTTGTGGATGCGCCATCATTCCTTCCTTAGCATTAAGCGTGTTTCATATGCTCTAAGCTTAAGAAAGAAATCTGTACAAATTTTAATCTATTTGTATTTTCTCAATATTGAGACGGTATTAGCCGATTACCTTTGCAATCAAAGGGCGGGTGTTAAGGTGTAAGTGCAGCGTCGTTCGCCAGCAATGATGTGCTCTGTACGGCTCACGTGACACTCATCTTTTAGTAACTCAGTAAACACGTTGAGCTCAGATTGGCACAGGCTAGGGCAGCGAGTTGCAGCCTTACAGATAGGGCAGTGGTTCTCAATTAAGATGTAGTGATCATCATGCTCTTGAAGCTCAGCCATGTAGCCTTCGTCTTCACGAAGCTGGGTGAGTTTTTTAAGCTTGCTGATGAGTGAATCACAGCCAGACAGCGCAGTTTGATACTGCTTAAGAGTGTGTTGTTCACGCTCGGCAGCAACCTTAGCCAGCCCTTCTTTACCAAATAGATTCTCGACAGCATCAATCACTTGAATGGTGAGTTCACCATGTCGGTCTGAAAATTGGTTATGACCTTGTTGAGTCAGGGACCAGTGGCGAGTCGGGCGACCCACTTTCACTTTCACATCATGAAACGCAAGAATACCGTCATCTTCCAGGCTTTGCAGATGTTGCCTTGCCCCCATTGTCGTCATGCCAAATTCTTCTGACAGTTGTTTCGCGGTTACCGCGCCTTGACGCTTAATGGTCTGTAAGATTCTGTCGCTTGTTTTCATACTATCCCTACCTAATGAACCTTACTATTATGAGGCAAGGTGTTTATAAAGCAAACCATTTACTATATTGATGATAATTTACTCTATAGATAGCGTTTTACTCTATTGGCTGCCATGGTCAGATTCTGGTGCGCTAATAAAACAAAAGGCTGATACTAGGTATCAGCCTTGGAATATTCTGTTTCACCGAATTTAGGCTTACAGGATATGACCTACTACTTCTGGATCTTTACGCTCTAGGTAGTGGATAGATTTGATGCGGCGAATTGTACGGCAGCGGCCACGGATAAGCAGGGTTTCTGTGGTTGCGATATTACCTTGACGAGAAATACCTTCTAGCAAGTCACCCTTAGTGATGCCTGTTGCTGAGAATACAACGTTGTCGCTGCGTGCCATGTCTTCCATCTTCAATACGATACCCGCCGTTACGCCCATTTCTGCGCAGCGCTCAAGTTCAAGTTCACCGTGCTTGCGGTTCTCTTCTGTGTCGCCTTTCACTTCGTGGCGAGGTAGAAGACGACCGTGCATGTCGCCGTCGAGTGCGCGAATTACCGCAGCCGAGACCACACCTTCAGGTGCGCCGCCGATGCAGTACATGACGTCTACTTCACTGTCTGGCATACAGGTTAAGATAGAAGCCGCAACATCACCGTCTGGCACAGCAAATACACGAACGCCCATTGCTTGCATGTCGGCGATGACTTGATCATGACGAGGCTTAGCAAGCGTGGTTACGACTAGAGTATCAAGTGTTTTACCTAGTGCTTTAGCGATGTTTTCTAGGTTTTCTGTTAGTGGCAGTTCTAGGTCAATCACGCCTTTAGCGCCAGGGCCAACAACCAACTTTTCCATGTACATATCAGGCGCTTTAAGGAAGCTGCCTTTTTCGCCCGCAGCCAATACAGCCAATGCATTTGATTGGCCCATTGCTGTCATGCGTGTCCCTTCAATTGGGTCAACTGCGATGTCGACAGCGTCGCCGCCCACACCTACGTTTTCGCCGATGTATAGCATAGGTGCATCATCGATTTCACCTTCGCCGATA
This sequence comes from Vibrio sp. 10N.247.310.23, assembly GCF_041467155.1. NCBI lineage: Bacteria > Pseudomonadati > Pseudomonadota > Gammaproteobacteria > Vibrionales > Vibrionaceae > Vibrio > Vibrio sp. 10N.247.310.23. The sequence goes on from NZ_JBFSTZ010000004.1 coordinate 79,025, forward strand.
ACAATCTCACCGCTAATTTCGGTTTTGTTTAATAGGCTACGCATTACTTCTACAGCAGCGCCATCTGCAGCGTTTTTATCGCCACGGCCAAGCCACTTGTAACCAGCTAGTGCTGCACCTTCTGTGACACGAGAGAATGACATTGCTAAATCGCGTTTCATGCGGACTCCAAAATTTTCAAAGGGGGAATAGAAATTTCGCGGCGAATTTTACCATATCCAAAAGGAAACGTTTGCCTTTTTGTTTTTTGGAGATTGCTCTCGATCAATTCGCAGTGGAAAACAGTTATTATTCATCAAAATAATCGGTTTGCCGTTGTGGCGGTAATCGTTCACGTCAATATTCGGTAAAAAGCGCTGTTTTTTTCATCGAATGGCGCAAAATATCGAATATATTGAGTGTTTATCCTTGCTCTGCTGAGTAGAATGGGGAAATAAGTGGAGTGAACCTTCACCATCAAACGGATAACTTAAAGGTAGGCCAGAATGTCTTTTGAAGTACTAGAGCAGCTAGAAGCAAAAATTCAAACAGCAGTAGATACAATTGCACTTCTTCAAATGGAAGTGGAAGAGCTTAAAGAAGAGAAACAAGCACTAGCAACAGAAGCTGGTGAGCTTAAAGCAAGCCGTCACGAGCTAGAGCAAAAAACTCAGCAAATGCAGGAAGAGCATTCAGCATGGCAAGATCGCATCCGTAACCTTCTTGGTAAAATGGATGAAGTAGAGTAATCGACTCTTCAGATTTAAAAAAACGCCCGCTACTCAGTAGCGGGCGTTTTTGTTTGTGTTCTTATGATTTGTTTTATTATTTGAAGCTGAGTGAGAGTTACTCGACGTCTTCTTCCTCGACATCCAAATTGAGTTCTACATCTAGAGGTTCGGCAGAAAGAATGATGCCAGTGTTGTCTGCGTAGAGGTAATCTTCAGGTAAGAAGGTCACGCTGCCAAAGTTCACTGGAACGTCTAATTCACCGACACCTTCTTGGCTCGCACCAACAGGGATAGAAGCCAAGGCTTGGATACCTAGGTTCATGTCTTCAAGCTCATCGACTTCACGAACGCACCCGTAAACCACAATCCCTTCCCACTCATTGTCTTCGGCAAGTAGGGCTATCTCAGCATCGATCAGCGCTTTACGTAGTGAGCCGCCCCCATCGATTAACAACACACGCCCCAGACCGTCTTGCTCTAATACGGAGCGAATCAAAGCGTTGTCTTCAAAACACTTTAATGTCGTGATCTGTCCGGCGAAGGATGCTCGTCCACCGAAGTTGCTGAACATTGGCTCCACGACATCCACTTGATCCAGATATATGTCGCACAGTGCTGAAGTGTTGTATTCCATTTGCGTACCTTTTGAACAATGAGCTTAGTTTGAGTATATCGGTGCTTGATCCCTTTGCAATGATTAGTCTCAATTAACTCAGTAGAGTTTGAGCTACGACAACCCCTGCAAACAATAGGTTAGTGACCAGTGAGCATTTCACAATGACAGGCATCATCGGCGCTATTTGTGCTGGCTTCTCTGTTTCCCACACGGCCTTGCCATGCTTATAGACAATAATAATGCTGAGTAAAAACGGTAGACTGATCCAGACTGGTTTTTCTTGAATGAGTAGGTACAGAGCGAAAGACGCGAGAGCCAATCCAAGAAGTGCAAAGTGGTATTGCTTAGCTTTGCGTTGTCCTAGACGAACGGCCATGGTGCGTTTCCCGCATTCACTGTCGTTTTCGATATCACGCATGTTATTGATATTGAGTACCGCAACCGCCATCAGTCCGCAGCCTAACGCTGGAAGAAATAGACTTGGTTCAACATGACCAGTGTGTAAGAAGTAAGTACCAGAAACACCTAACAAACCAAAGAAGATAAAGACAGATAAGTCCCCTAGGCCAATATATCCATAGGGTTTGTTGCCTACGGTATATGCGATAGCCGCGACAATCGCTAATACGCCGAGTGCGATGAAAGACAGAATGCTTTCAATTGATGTCAGCGCATGGAAAATCAGAATGAGCCCTGCGATAACGGTAAACACGATATTGAGGATGATCGCTTGCTTCATGGTTGTTGCCGTCACCGCGCCAGATTGCATTGCGCGTGTAGGTCCTAGACGATTTTCGTTGTCGGTGCCTTTAGCCGCATCGCCATAGTCATTCGCTAGGTTCGATAAAATTTGTAAGAGTGTGGCGGTTAAAAAAGCCAGTAGTGCTATCGATAAAGAAAAGTGATCGCTGGAGAACGCTAAACTACTTCCTGTAAGAATAGAGACGAGTGCGAGAGGCAGAGTTTTCGGTCGTGCGGCATCAAGCCAAATCAGTAGAGATTGTTTCATCGTAGGTCTATTTCTTTGTAAGTCTTCGTTTCAAACTGTGATTTGAGTATACGCCCATTCTTCAAGTAATAAAAAGCCCACTCGAAAGTGGGCCTTGAATTCGCTTATTAGCTGCTATTTCTTTGAGATAGAGCAATAAGTTGGAGTTTCGTGTGCTACAGGATGAAGCGGCTTAGGTCTTCGTCTTCAACGAATTCACCGAGCTTCGACGTTACGTAAGCTTCATCAATGACGAGTTTGCTGCCGGCTTTTTCTGTTGCGTCGAATGAAATCTCATCCATTAGGCGTTCCATAACAGTATGTAGGCGACGCGCACCGATATTCTCCGTGGTTTCGTTAACACGCCATGCCGCGTCAGCAATCTGATTAATGCCATCTTCAGTGAACTCAATGCTCACATCTTCTGTTTTCATCAGGGCAATGTATTGCTCTGTTAAAGATGCTTTTGGCTCAGTAAGAATTCGTTTGAAGTCATGTGCAGAAAGCGCTTCAAGTTCTACACGGATTGGTAGACGACCTTGCAGCTCAGGGATCAGGTCAGATGGCTTAGCCACTTGGAATGCGCCTGATGTGATAAACAAGATGTGATCAGTTTTAACCATGCCGTGTTTCGTTGATACTGTGCTGCCTTCGATAAGAGGCAGTAGGTCACGTTGAACACCTTCGCGAGATACGTCTGGGCCTGAGCTGTCACCACGTTTACAGATTTTGTCGATCTCATCGATGAACACGATACCGTTGTTTTCAGCGTTGAAGATCGCGTTCTCTTTCAGCTCTTCTTGGTTCACAAGCTTCGCAGCTTCTTCTTCCGTCAGTGCTTTGAATGCGTCTTTGATTTTCATCTTACGCTTTTTCTTGGTGTCGCCCGCTAGGTTTTGGAACATGCCTTGCAGCTGGTTTGTCATCTCTTCCATGCCTGGAGGTGACATGATTTCAACGCCCATTTGCGGTGCGGCTACATCAACTTCAATCTCTTTGTCATCTAGCTTACCTTCACGCAGTTTCTTGCGGAAAATCTGACGAGTGTTTGAAGAGGTTGTGTCTTCAGTTGATTGCTCGTTCTGACCCCAAGCATCACGCGCTGGTGGTAGAAGGGCATCAAGAATGCGTTCTTCAGCTTGTTCTTCAGCGCGGTATTGTACTTTTTCCATCGCTTGTTGGTGCGTCATCTTGATCGCAACGTCCGTTAGATCACGGATGATGGTTTCAACTTCTTTACCAACGTAACCCACTTCGGTGAACTTAGTCGCTTCTACCTTGATGAAAGGCGCGTTTGCTAATTTCGCTAGGCGGCGAGCGATTTCAGTTTTACCTACACCCGTTGGGCCAATCATCAGGATGTTTTTTGGCGATACTTCAACACGTAGGCTTTCTTCAAGCTGCATACGCCGCCAGCGGTTACGAAGAGCGATAGCCACTGAGCGCTTAGCGTTGTCTTGGCCGATAATGTGGCGATTGAGTTCGTGAACAATTTCGCGAGGAGTCATCTCAGACATGGTTTTTCCTTAATTCTTTAATCACTGTTGAATACAACGTTATTGATGGAAGCGGTCGTTACTCTGGCTTTGGCAGCTCAACGGTGCTTTCTAGTTCTTCAATAGTGTGGTGATGGTTGGTGAAGACACAGATGTCGCCTGCAATGTTCAGCGACTTTTCTGCGATTTCACGCGCATCTAAATCAGTATTTTCTAATAGTGCAGTAGCGGCTGCTTGAGCGAAGTTTCCGCCCGAACCGATCGCAATCAGGTCGTTCTCAGGTTGAACTACGTCACCGTTACCTGTGATGATCAGTGAAGCGGTCTCATCCGCTACTGCTAACAGTGCTTCTAACTTACGTAGAGCACGGTCGCTACGCCAATCCTTCGCTAGCTCAACGGCAGCTTTGGTGAGATGGCCTTGGTGCATTTGCAGCTTGCTTTCAAATTTTTCGAATAGCGTGAAAGCATCTGCCGTACCGCCAGCAAAACCAGCCAGTACTTTGTTGTTGTATAGGCGACGTACTTTACGGGCATTGCCCTTCATTACAGTATTGCCTAAAGATACTTGTCCATCACCCGCGATGACGACTTTATTATTACGACGTACAGATACAATGGTAGTCACGAGTAGGGCCTCTTAATATTTCTTATCTTTGGGTATAAAAAGTATATGAGGATGGTGCTCGGATAATTCAAGGAAGGGCGAGTGATGTCGCGCAACTTATCGGCGGAAGTTGTAAGGAAAACTGACTAAAGGGAGTAAATAAAAGAAAACCTCCACAATGGGAGGCTTTCGGAGTTTGGTTTTCGGCTTTTGCTAAGATTAAGACTGCGACTATCGCTAAATCTAAATCTAATCGGTGTCTTTCCAAATAGCGCAAGGTTCGATTTTCGCCCGTTGCAGCTTATGGCGATCGCGCTCGGCGTCACGCTTCAACTTGTATGGCCCTAGAACCACACGGTACCAGCTACTGCCGTCTTTTTTACGGATTTCACTCGAGATACCTTGGAACGCAATATCTAACTTGCGCGTTTCTGCCTGTGCTGACGTTTTGTAAGCGCCACACTGCATCACGTAAGGGATCTTAGAGATCTCTTGCTCTTTGGCTTTAACTTCAATCTCGCGGCTTGGCAGCGTTTCAACGTAGTCCCACTTCTCTTCTGGAGGCGGTGGAATCACTTTCGCTGGTTTTGGCTTAGGTTTTGGTTTGGTAGCCACAGGTGTTGGTGCTGGCGGCTCAGGATCATTACTCAATAAGTAAAGTCCATAACCAAAACCACCGGCAAGGAGGATCGCCAAAAGACCACTGCGCCAAGGTTTACGGCGAGGGGCTTGTTTCTTGGTCGGTTTTTTCGTGCCACGACCGCGCTTTACATAATCTCTATTAGCCACAAGACAATTCAATAGTTGCTGATTCTGTCCTCATGGTAATCCAGATTGCGCGAGGATAATAGTGCAGAAATGGAAGCGGCACATCAAAATGTGCCGCAGATTTATACGGGTATTTCTGAGGGTTACATTCGAGGTGGTGCGGTGCTGCCTCTAACGACTAATTTAGCTTCAAGTAGACGCGAACCTGCTTGCACGTCGTTGCCCTTCAATAGATCAAGCATCATCAACATCGCTTGGCGTCCAATCTCATAGCGAGGCTGAGAAATAGTGGTTAGCGGTGGATCGCAGTATTGAGCGAATTGGATGTCATCGAAGCCAACAATAGATAGGTCTTGAGGAACGCGTAAACCTAGCTTCTTCGTTTCTTGAATCGCACCAATCGCCATCGCATCGTTATGACAGAAGATCGCTGTAGGTTGTTCAGGAAGTGCTAGTAATTGACGAACCGCTTGAGCGCCCGCTTCAAAGGTGAAGTCACCGACCGTGCTATAGGCTGGATTCATTGAGACTCCGGCGCGACGCAGCGCTTGCTGGTAGCCTTGTTGGCGGAACTTACACAGTGTTGCCGATACTGGTCCTGAAATTTGAGCAATACGCTTATGACCTAACTGAGCTAGGTAGTTCACCGCTTCAAAGGCAGAGGTCAGGTTATCGATGTGTACCGTAGGCAGTTCAAGCTCAGGGGCAAACTCACACGCCATTACCATCGGCGGTAAATTCTTTTGTTCAGGTTTGCTGACATCAAACGGATGGTCAGTACCCAGCAGCAACATGCCGTCGGCTTGTTTGGTGAAAACTAAGTTAACAAACGAAGACTCGCGCTTCTTTTGCTGGCCGCTATCACCCAGTAGAACAAGGTAATCATTTTCTACTGCGGCATCTTCGATACCACGAATGATCTCGGCGAAATAAGGGTCACAGATATCAGGAACAATAGTGATGATGGTTTTTGATTCGTTGCGACGTAAGTTTCTAGCTAATGTATTGGGTGAGTATCCAGCTTCAAGTACTGCTGTTTCCACTCGTTTGCGAGTCGAAACTGAGACTTTCTCAGGGTTCATCAATGCACGTGATACCGTGGCTGTTGAGACGCCTGCTAGCTGGGCAACATCCTTCATTGTCGCCATAAATTAAACCCTCTTTTAAGTTCCTTTGCCGCCTAAGCATCTAAGGCGTGAATAATAAATGTAATCGAATAGATATTATGAAAGTGTTGCTAACACTTTTTTTATTGCAATATTTTATTCGTTTAATCCGTGTAAAGTTACGGCTAGATTAACAAAAATCACATGACTAGTGTGAAGTTGCTCACGAGAAATATGAAATATTTGTGAACAAACTTATCATTAGTTTTAACCCAAGTGGGTTTAACTCAAATCTTGCGGCTCAATATCGAGTGACCAGCGAACTTTTTTCGCAGCAGGTAACATATTGATGGCCGGCTTGGCACTCATCAATAGCTTCTGCATTAACGAGCGCGTCTGAGTTTGTAAGATTAACTGCCAGCGCGATTTGCCCGCTCGTTTTGCTAACGGAGCCGGGGTTGGCCCTAACACCATGCAATATTGGTCAAACAGCGGGTGCGATTCCAATGTGTGACGAACCTGACGCAAGAACTCTTCCACCAAGCGAGTGTCATTGGCTTCTGCTCTAAACAGCGTCATAAAGGTATAGGGCGGTAACATTGCCTGCTTACGTTCTGCTAGCGCCGTCTGAGCAAAGTGGTTATAGTCTTTGTGTAGCAAGGCTTGCAACAACCCATGTTCTGGGTGGTGAGTCTGTAAGATCACTTCACCGGGTTTGCTTGCTCGTCCTGCGCGTCCCGCTACTTGGATGAATAGCTGCGCAAGACGTTCAGAGGCACGGAAGTCACTACTATATAAAGAGCCATCCACATCCAATAACGCCACAAGTGTCACGTCAGGGAAATGGTGACCCTTAGCAAGCATCTGCGTGCCGATAAGAATTTGGAATTCACCCTTACGAATCGACTCGAGCGCGCTTTCTAAGCTGCCTTTACGGCGGGTGCTGTCGCGGTCAATACGAATGGTTTTGTATTCCGGGAATAGTTGACCAAGTTGAGCTTCTAACTGCTCGGTACCGACACCCACTGTCACCAAGTTCACAGACCCACAACCTTGGCAGTTGTGCACGATATGCTGCTGAGAACCACAGTGGTGGCAGCGCATCTCATTACTGTATTGGTGATAGGTGTAGTAAGCATCACAACGTTTGCACTCGGCTGTCCAACCACAATCGTGACACATCAATGCCGGAGAAAACCCTCGGCGATTGAGGAACAGCATCACTTGGTTGCCTGCTTTGAGGTGTCTTTGCATCTCTGCAATTAACGACGCAGACAGGCCACTTTCTAGATATTCACCTTTAACATCCAACACCTTATTGGTGGTCGGCAGTGCGACACCCGCACGTGAAGTCAGGGTGAGATAACTGTATTTACCTATTTGAGCGTTGTGCAGTGTTTCAAATGCTGGAGTTGCAGAGCCTAACACAACCGGGATCTGCGCTTTGTGCGCACGCATGATCGCCACATCACGAGCGTGGTAGCGCAGGCTATCTTGCTGTTTATAAGACGCGTCGTGTTCTTCATCGACAATGATAATACCTAGGTCAGCAAATGGCGTGAACAGAGCTGAACGGGTACCAATCACGATGCCTGCTATTTTATCGCGCGCCGATAACCACGCATTCAGGCGTTCTGAATCGTTTAAACCTGAGTGGATAACCTCAACAGGCACATTAAAGCGTCGCTTAAAGCGGTTAATCGTTTGAGGAGTGAGACCAATCTCGGGCACGAGCACTAACGCTTGTTTACCTTGATCGAGAATCGGCTTAATCATATTCAGGTAAACCTCGGTCTTACCTGAGCCAGTAACGCCCTCTAACAGGAAACAACCAAAGTCGGTTTGGCTATTTAGGGTCGCAATCGCGATGGCTTGTTCGGCATTGAGCTTAGGTTTGTCTTGGTCATTCTCAAGTTCAACTGGCCAAGGTTGGCGCTTCGGCTTTTTCTCTACCGATTCAATCCAGCCTTTCTCTTCTAGCGTTTTGAGTACGGCGCTGCCAACTTCTTCATCAATGAACTCTTGATGAGGAACCGGGCCGTGTTCAAGCATGTGCATCACTTTGGCTTGCTTGACCGCGCGACCAAAACCTTGCATCAGTTGGTCTTTGCCTGATGGCGTTAACTGCCACTCAACCAGCGTCGCGAAGTCGGCGGCTTTGCCTTTTCTTAGAGCGCTCGGAAGGGCGTTAGCAAAGGTTTCGCCAAGAGGGTACTGATAAAACTGACTGCACCACATTAATAGTGAATAGACAGATTCCGGCCAAACAGGTTGGTTATCCAATAGCGCTTTTATTGGCTTGAGCTTATCTAGCTCGAATTCTGATTCGTTAACCAGAGCCGTGACAATGCCGGTTAAGGTTTGTCGTCCAAAAGGCACAGAGACGCGACCACCAATAATCGGGAATAGGTGGTTTGGAATCTTGTAATCGAACTGCTTGTCGAGTGGAACAGGCAGCGCCACACGGGCAATCATTGGACGCATAAAGGGACGGCTTTATCTGAATTGACGAGAGCGAACAGTCTAAAGGATAAGGCGGTTAAATTCGAGAAGCAGTTTGAATGTGATGTGGCAGAGAAGCGGGTGAGGTTGGGGCCAAGCCAAGAATCACAGCCAGCAAAGGAAATAACGCCGATATTGGCGAAAAATGTATCAAATCAGTTGATCCTGCTTTATAGATTCATTACTATACTGCGCCTTAAAGGTATGGCTTCATCACTCTTTTGTGTCGATGCGGTGTCTTTATTTCTTTTTTTAAACTACGTGTGGTGTGCGGCTTAGAATCGTATAGCGACACGGCCTACTTGAGGTTATCCCATGAAAGCTGGAATCCACCCAGAATACAAAGCAGTTACTGCAACTTGTTCTTGCGGCAACACATTTGAGTTCAACTCAACGCTAGCAAAAGAATCAATCCACCTAGACGTATGTGACAAATGTCACCCGTTCTACACTGGTAAGCAACGTATCGTAGATACTGGCGGCCGTGTTGATCGCTTCAACAAGCGTTTCGGTGCTCTTTCTAGCAAGAAGTAATTCTCGCTATTTAGACATGAAAAAGGACACTTCGGTGTCCTTTTTTGTTGCCTGTAATTTGAGAAAGCACTGACTTCTATTCAAGCATCACTCTCACCCAACGATAAGTTGCCTCTCTATTCTATTTCAGGGCAATTCCTTGCGTATCTCTCTTCACCAAAATTCAGCACGAAACTTCAACAAGCGATAGTAATTTCAACTGCTCACTGGTCTTATTAGTAGTGAAATCTCGTTTTTTAATGAGACAGAGGCTTCAACCACCTAGGAACTTTGAAGTACATCCATTAACATGAACCAGATCCCCCAAATAATAATATCCTAGGAACCTACACCTATGTCTGAAGACAGCAGCCAAGCTCAATCCTCTCAAGAATTATCGCCTCAAGAACAATTCCGTCAGCAAGCTCTTGATTATCATGAGTTCCCGATTCCAGGCAAAATTGCCGTAGAACTGACGAAGCCTGCAAACTCTGCAGAAGACCTAGCACTTGCATACAGCCCTGGCGTGGCTGAGCCTGTTCGCGAGATCGCACAGAACGTTGATAACGTTTATAAGTACACAGGTAAAGGCAACATGGTTGCAGTTATCTCTAACGGTACAGCGATTCTTGGCCTAGGTAACCTTGGCCCTATTGCCTCTAAACCAGTTATGGAAGGTAAAGCGCTCCTGTTTAAGCGTTTTGCTGGTTTAGATTCTATCGATATTGAAGTAAAACACCGCACAATCGATGAGTTCGTTGATACAGTTGCGAATATCGCAGATACATTCGGCGGTATTAACCTGGAAGACATCAAAGCACCAGACTGTTTTGAGATTGAACGTCGCCTGATTGAACGTTGTGATGTTCCGGTATTCCACGATGACCAACACGGTACTGCGATTGTAACGGCAGCGGGTATGCTGAATGCGATCGAGCTTCAAGGTAAGAAACTTGAAGAGTGTAAGATCGTTTGTTTAGGTGCTGGCGCAGCGGCGGTTGCTTGTATGGAACTACTGATTAAGTGTGGCGCTCAGCGTGAAAAAATCTACATGCTTGACCGTAAAGGTGTGATCCATACTCGTCGTGATGACCTAAACGAATACAAAGAGCTGTTCGCAAATAACACTGATAAGCGTACGCTTGAAGATGTTATCGAAGGCGCTGACCTGTTCTTGGGTGTATCGGGGCCGAATCTACTGCCTGCTGAAGCACTAACGCTGATGGCTGATAAGCCTGTTGTGTTTGCATGTTCAAACCCAGATCCAGAGATCAAGCCTGAGCTTGCACACGAAGTTCGTTCTGACCTAATCATGGGTACAGGCCGCAGTGATTACCCTAACCAAGTAAACAACGTACTTTGTTTCCCATTCATTTTCCGTGGTGCACTAGACGTGCGTGCGAGCGAAATTAATGACGAAATGAAGCTAGCGGCGGTTAAAGCGATTCGTGAACTGGCGAAAGAAGAAGTTCCAGCTGAAGTACTAGCAGCTGCGGGCGAGACTGCACTGGAGTTCGGTAAGGGTTACATCATTCCTAAGCCAATGGACCCACGTCTACTTCCTCGCGTAGCACGAGCAGTTGCGGAAGCGGCTGTTGAATCTGGCGTAGCTCGTATCGAGATGCCTGCTAACTATATGGCTTAATAGCTGTTGCTCTATTGAGCCAAAAAGAATAATAAAAAACCGACTCATCTGGAGTCGGTTTTTTTATGTCTATCATTCACAGCGCAATCATAAAAAGCTATGCGCGATGTGATAAATAAGGTTCAGCTAGAGCGAATCAATAATGAAGGCAGTGACTGAGTTGTTTTTATTCTTCGTCAAACGCTTCGAACTCGATACCCATCTCTGTCATCAGCTTTTTCACTTCAGCAGGAATATCGTCTGGGCGGTCTTTACGAAGGTCTTCATCCGTTGGTAGTGGTTGGCCTGTGTACGCATGTAGAAAGGCTTCGCACAGTAGCTCACTGTTTGTTGCATGGCGTAGGTTATTAATCTGGCGGCGAGTACGCTCGTCAGTAAGAACCTTTAACACTTTTAGAGGGATAGAAACTGTAATTTTCTTTACTTGTTCGCTTTTCTTTCCATGCTCAGCATATGGGCTTATGTATTCACCATTCCAGTCGGCCATTGCGTACCTTCATCACTTTAGTTGTTAGAATAAATTAATAGTGGTGATTTTAGCGGGATTTACTGCCATAAGCAAAGACATATAGACGTCTAGAAGTGTTGACGTCTCACGTTTATGAAAGTAAAGTGAATAACATATATCTAACACAGCCGCAAAATGCCGACAAGCCGCTGTGATTCTCAGACGCAAAACTTGTAAGGAAGCACCTATGAGCAGCCGGAAGCCAGCAACAATCGCAGTACGTACTGGTATCGAGTCAGACACGCAACACCATGCCGTTGTCCCACCCATTTATCTTTCGACTAACTATGGGTTTCCCGCTTTTGGTGAAGTGCCAAAGTACGATTACACCCGTTCTGGTAACCCAAACCGCGGTTTATTAGAGACGGCACTGTTTGAGCTTGAATCAGGCAAAGGCGCGGTTGTGACTAACTGTGGTACTTCGGCGCTTAACTTATGGGTTTCGGCTTTCTTAGGCGGCGATGATCTTATTATTGCACCGCACGATTGCTACGGCGGTACTTACCGTCTGTTTAACACTCGCTCGCTAAAAGGTGACTTCAAAGTTCTGTTCGTTGATCAATCGGATCAAGCAGCGCTGGATGCGGCGCTCGCGCTTAAGCCAAAGTTGATCTTAATTGAAACCCCATCGAATCCACTGGTTCGCGTGGTTGATATTGCAGAAACTTGCCGTAAAGCGAAAGAGGTTGGTGCTCTGGTTGCTGTCGACAACACGTTTTTGACACCTGTGTTCCAAAAGCCTTTAGAGCTGGGTGCTGATTTTGTTATCCACTCAACCACTAAGTACATCAATGGACACTCAGATGTTATTGGTGGCGTTGTGGTCACTAAGACAGAAGAACACGCTGAAGAGTTAGCATGGTGGGGCAACTGTATTGGTGCGACCGGCACACCATTTGATAGCTACATGACTTTACGTGGTATTCGTACGCTAGGTGCGCGTATGCGAGTTCACGAAGAAAGCTCACGTGAAATTCTAGCGTCTCTGCAGCAACAAGATCTTGTTGGCACTATTTACCACCCAAGCCTTCCTGAACATCCGGGTCATGATATCGCGAAGAAACAGCAATCGGGCTTTGGTTCCATGCTCAGTTTTGAGTTTGCGGGCTCATTCGAGGCGCTTAAATACTTTGTTGATAAGTTAGAGCTGTTCTCTTTGGCGGAGTCGCTGGGCGGTGTTGAAAGCTTGATTTGTCACCCTGCGTCGATGACGCACCGTGCGATGGGTGAAGAAGCACTGGCAGAAGCGGGCGTTTCTCAACAGTTGCTGCGTCTTTCTGTTGGCCTTGAAGATGCTGAAGATTTGATTGATGACCTCAAGCAAGCGTTTGAAAAAACACAAGGCTTTATCGCTGAAGGGGAGGGGTAACAATGGCAACCTTTCGCCAGCTACATAAATTTGGTGGTAGCAGTTTAGCAGACCCTGAGTGTTACTTACGCGTGGTCAACATTCTTAGAGAGTATTCATCAGCAACAGACTTAGTGGTTGTTTCGGCAGCAGGCAAAACCACTAACCGTTTGATTGAGTTTGTAGAAGCGCTTGATAAAGATGGGCGTATTGCTCATGAGTGCCTACAAACCCTTCGTCAGTTCCAGCTTGAACTGATTGAAGCACTGCTTGAAGGTGAGCCTGCAGAGCAACTTACGGCGACTATCCAACAAGAATTTACCGCTTTGGGCGAGCTAACGGCTCCTCTAAGCGAAGCACAAAAAGCACAAGTCCTAGGTCACGGTGAAGTTTGGTCTTCACGTCTGTTAGCTGCTTTGTTGTGCCAACATGATTTACAAGCTGTCGCACAAGATGCTCGTGCTTTCTTACGTGCAGAAGTGGGCGCTCAGCCTGAAGTGGATCGTGCTCGTTCTTATCCTCTGATTAAAGAAGCCTTGGCGCAACATGCCCATTGTCGTGTGGTGATTACCGGCTTTATGGCGCAAAACACTGAAGGTGAAACCGTATTACTTGGTCGCAATGGTTCAGACTATTCAGCAACCGTGATTGGCGCTTTAGCTGAAGTGGATCGCGTAACGATTTGGAGTGATGTAGCAGGCGTATACAGCGCTGACCCTCGTCTGGTTTCAGATGCGTGTTTACTGCCTCTACTTCGTCTTGATGAAGCAAGTGAACTCGCTCGTCTTGCCGCACCTGTGCTTCATAGCCGCACACTACAGCCAGTCGCGCAAAGTGCTATGGATCTCAGCTTACGCTGCAGCTATCAGCCGGAGGCGGGCTCTACACAGATCGAGCGTGTACTGGCATCGGGTCGTGGCGCAAAAATCATTACCTCTTTGGATGAAGTGCTTATCGTGCAACTGACCTTTGGTCACGGCCATGATTTCGACCGTCTAGAGAGTGAAGTGCTTGAAGGGCTTAAGCGTGCTCAACTTGAGCCGCTTGCTTATGAGCTTGAACCGGATCAACACTGTTTGCGTCTTGCCTACACAGAAGAGATCGCTGGTGGTGCATTAGAATATCTCCAAGACCATGCGATTGAAGCGGAAATTAAGCTAAAAGAAGGTTTCTCTCTGATTGCTGCAGTGGGTGCGGGTGTGACTAAGAACCCTAACCATTGCTACGGTTTCTACCAGCAGCTTAAGAGCTCGCCGGTTGAGTTCATCTCAGAAGCGAACTCAGGCTTAAGCTTGGTGGCTGTGATTCGTAAGAGTGAAACATCAAGTCTAGTGAAAGGCATTCATTCTCAACTGTTCCAAGCGCAGAAGCGTGTTGCGATTGCCTTGTGTGGTAAGGGCAATATTGGTTCAAGCTGGTTAAGCCTGTTTGCTGAGCAAAAAGCGGAACTTGAAAAGCGCCGTGGAATGAACTTTGAATTGGTTGCCGTGGTTGATAGCCAAACCTATTGGTTCGACGATCAAGGCATTGATGCGACTTCGGTAGGTAAGCGCTTTGACGACGAAGCTATTGCTAACAATGGTAACGACTGGTTAGAGCGTTTGGGCTCTATTCAAGGTTATGACGAAGCAGTGGTTCTGGATGTGACTGCGAGCCCAGTGCTTGCAGCAAAGTATCTGCAAATCGCACAACAAGGTATTCACCTAATCTCGGCGAACAAGGTGGCAGGTTCTGCATCGAGCGAGTATTACCATCAAGTACAAGATGCTTTCGCTAAGATCAGCCGTCATTGGTTGTACAACGCGACAGTGGGTGCTGGATTGCCGATTAACCACACGGTACGTGACCTACGTGAAAGTGGCGATGATATCATTGCGTTGTCTGGCATTTTCTCGGGCACGTTGTCTTGGTTGTTCCAACAGTTTGATGGCACCGTGCCGTTCAGCGAGTTGGTTGACTTAGCATGGCAACAAGGCCTTACGGAACCTGACCCTCGTGCTGACCTAGATGGCTCAGACGTGATGCGTAAGCTGGTGATTCTGGCGCGTGAATCTGGTTTGGATATCGAACCTGAAAACGTAAAAGTGGAATCGCTCGTACCTGCAGAGCTGCAAGATCTATCTGTGGATGACTTCTTCGACAAAGCTTCTGTACTGAGCGAAGAGCTGGCTGAGCGTTTAGAGAAAGCGCACTCTCAACAGAAAGTTCTGCGTTACGTAGCGCGTTTGGAGAAGAACGGTAAGGCAACCGTAGGCGTTGAAGCACTGTCTAAAGAACATGCTCTGGCGAACTTGTTGCCTTGCGACAACATCTTTGCGATTGAGAGCAAATGGTACAAAGATAATCCATTGGTTATTCGTGGCCCAGGTGCCGGTCGTGAAGTAACGGCAGGTGCAATTCAATCTGATTTAAACAGAATGTCTAGCCTGTTCTGATACTCAGATCGGTTGGTTTAGTGTCTAAATGGCATACTATTCACTAAGATAAATAAGGCTGAAAGCACGATGTGTTTTTCAGCCTTTTTTCTACATTATTTCTGCTTTGCGACCCATCTAACGACTTGAGTTTTACTCACGATCTACTTGAGAAAAATTCATAATGGATCTGTTGACATTAAATCGTATTCAATACATTCTACAGACATATAGACGTCTAAACGTCGTTTAAGGATTTGAGTTTTTAGTGGTTGCTTTTGCCACAGGGAGAGTAAGATGGGATACACACACGCTAGTCATATCGACGCTTTAAATCAGAATATCGCTGAGCTTTCTGACAACATCAATGTGTCATTTGAGTTTTTTCCACCGAGCAGTGAGAAGATGGAAGAGACCCTGTGGAACTCTGTTCACCGCCTTAAAACACTTCAACCAAAATTTGTATCGGTAACTTACGGTGCAAACTCGGGTGAACGTGACCGTACCCACTCAATCATTAAAGAAATTAAAAACCAAACCGGCCTAGTGGCTGCACCGCACCTAACGTGTATTGATGCAAGCCGTGAAGAGCTGATTCAAATTGCCGACGATTACTGGGCAAATGGTATCGAGAGTATTGTTGCGCTACGTGGTGATATTCCAGCAGGCGGCGGCGCGCCAGATATGTACGCATCTGACCTAGTCGAGCTACTTAAATCTCGCCACGATTTTGATATCTCAGTAGCGGCATTCCCTGAGGTTCACCCTGAAGCAAAAAGCGCTCAATCTGATCTTATTAACCTAAAGCGTAAAGTCGATGCGGGTGCTAACCGTGCTATCACTCAGTTCTTCTTCGATGTTGAAAGCTACCTACGTTTCCGAGACCGCTGTGTGGCGGCTGGTGTAGATGTTGAAATTGTTCCGGGCATCCTACCGGTTTCTAACTTCAAGCAAGCGTCTCGCTTTGCTGCGATGAACAACGTAAAAGTACCGGGTTGGATGGCGAAGCAGTTTGAAGGTTTGGATGATGATCCAACGACTCGTCAGCTTGTTGGTGCTAGCCAAGCAATTGATATGGTTCGTACACTGAGCCGTGAAGGTGTGAAAGATTTCCACTTCTACACGCTAAACCGTGCAGAAATGACTTATGCACTTTGCCATACGCTAGGTGTTCGTCCGCAAGTCGCTGCGCTGTAAGAAAAGTCTAAGAAGTAAAGCCTAAGCACTTGTAAAAAGCCTCTGGCAGTAACATTTCAAATCCTATAGATACAAAAAAGGCTTGGACTCATAGAGTTCAAGCCTTTTGCTTTTCTAGCTTAACTTAAGCTAGAGCGCCAAGTTCAAGCAGTACTTCTTCAGCCCATACAATCCATGCTTCACGGATAAGTAGGTTACGACGAAGTGTTAGACGCTCAAGGCGTGCTTGCTTGTCTAGTGTCGATGGCGTTGCGTAGTAAGCTGCTTCGATTTCACGGTAGTGAGAAACCAGTTTGCGAGACTCTTCTACTAGCTCAGCAAGTTGTACACGGTAAGCGTCAGAAGGTTGTACAGCACAAGCCATTAGCTTAGCTGAGAACTCGTCACGAACGGTTGGGTGTGCAGTTGGTTGTTCAAACCATTCACCTAGCGCGCCACGGCCAGCATCAGTGATAGAGTAAACTTTACGATCAGGTTTGCCTTCTTGAGGCTCAAGCACGCAAGTTACCTGGTCGTTCTGAGCCATTTTATTTAGCTCGCGGTAAACTTGTTGATGGCTAGCTTTCCAGAAGTAACCAATGCTTGCGGAGAATTCTTTTGTGATATCGTAACCAGTAGCATCGCGTGTACTTAAAACGGTTAGAATTACGTGTGGTAATGACATGTCTGAAATCCAAATGGTAAACAGTAAACAAATACTTAAACAACAAGTGTGCTTCTAATGGCACGTTATATTGGTTATGTCTAAGTAGCACCAACTCATCGGTTGGTTATGTCACCTTACAAAGCCGTTTATCACCTAGGTTGACCAGTTTATTGGTCAAGATGCTGCAGATTATTTTTTGGAGTGTTTCCGCAGCGGAGCAGTAGTATATCTAAATAATAAGCATAAAGTAGAATACATGGACAAAATAACCCAAAAAACTGACAAAAAACTCAGTATTGCTTATTTTGTGAAATAAAAAGGTCGCACTAGGCGACCTTTTGTCTGTTGAATGGTAGGAATCACTAATTAACCAGTGTTTCGCATGCCTGCTGCAATGCCTGCAATCGTCACCATTAGCGCTTCTTCAAGCTCTGCTGGTGGTGTTTCACACTTACGAGTACGGTAAAGCAGTTCAGCTTGAAGCATGTTTAGTGGCTCAACGTAGATGTTACGTAGGCGGATTGACTCAAGTCCCCAAGGGTCGCTCTGCATTAGGTTCTCGTTGTTCTCAACATTTAGCACGGCTTTGATGTCTTTTTGCAGCTGTTCACGCAGTAACTCACCTAATGGTAATAGCTCTTCGTCAACAAGGCGTTGGTCGTAGTACTTAGCGATTTCCATGTTGCACTTCGAGTACACCATTTCCAACATACCGAGACGGGTAGAGAAGAACGGCCACTCGCGACACATCTCTTCGAGCAGGGCTTGATGGCCTTGATCTACAGAGTACTGAATCGCTTCACCAGCGCCTAACCATGCAGGCAGTACCAAACGGTTTTGGCTCCAAGAGAAGATCCATGGAATCGCACGTAGGCTTTCTACGCCGCCGTTCGGGTTACGTTTCGCAGGGCGAGAGCCAAGAGGCAGTTTACCTAGCTCCAGTTCAGGTGTCGCTTGACGGAAGTAAGGTACGAATTTCTCTTCGCCACGAACCACGTTGCGGTAAGCCTCACAAGATACTTGAGATAGCACTTCCATTAGGTCGCGCCACTCTTGTTTTGGCTCAGGTGGCGGCAGAAGGTTCGCCTCTAGAATCGCGCTTGCGTAAAGGTTGAAGCTGTTTACAGCAACGTCTGGTAAGCCAAGTTTAAAGCGGATCATTTCGCCTTGCTCTGTTACACGTAAACCGCCTTTCAAGCTCTTAGGTGGCTGAGAAAGAAGAGCAGCGTGCGCCGGAGCACCACCACGACCAACCGTACCGCCACGACCGTGGAATAGAGTCAGTTCAATGCCTTCTTCATCACAAACCTTAACCAGTTTGTCCATTGCATCATATTGAGCCCAACCTGCAGACATTACGCCCGCATCTTTCGCTGAGTCAGAGTATCCGATCATCACCATTTGGTGGTTCTGGATAAAGCCACGGTACAAGTCGATGCTCATTAGCTGTTTCATTACTGCTTCTGAGTTGTTCAAGTCGTCTAGCGTTTCGAACAGCGGACATACGTCCATGCGGTATGGGCAGCCACATTCTTGCAGTAGTAAGTGAACAGCCAGTACATCTGATGCAGTACGAGCCATAGAAATTACGTAAGCACCGAAGGCTTCACGAGGTTGAGCAGCAATAACCTTGCAGGTGTCTAAAACCTCTTTAACCTGTTCAGATGGCTCCCAATCGCGAGGAAGAAGCGGACGCTTAGAGCTTAATTCATTGGTTAAGAAAGCAATCTTGTCTTGCTCGTTCCATTGGTCGTAGTCGCCAATGCCTAGGTAGCGAGTCAGTTCAGACAGTACATCTGAGTGACGAGTACTTTCTTGACGAACATCGAGACGAACTAGGTGTACACCGAACGCTTTTAGGCGGCGCAGAGTATCAAGCAGAGAACCGTCTGCGATTACGCCCATGCCACATTCGTGCAGCGATTGGTAACATGCGTAAAGCGGTGTCCAAAGTTGCTCGATGTTCTGTAGTGTTTCTTTCTTCGGAACCTCTGTGTCATGCAATTTTGCATCCAGCACTTCTAGCGTGTTGTTCAGTAGAGTGCGTAGGTTCTTCAGGATTGCACGGTAAGCTTCGTGTTCATCACCTGCTAGCTCACGAACGGCATCATTACACTTAGTCATCGACAGTTCGGTAATCAGCTCGTTTACGTCGCCTAAGTAAAGATCGGCAGCTTTCCAACGAGATAGGCGCAGAACTTCCTTAGTGATGGTGTGCGTTACGAATGGGTTGCCATCGCGGTCACCGCCCATCCAAGATGAGAAGTGTACTGGGCGTGCATCGATCGGCAGGCCTTCACCAAGATAACCTTTTAGTCGGCCATCCATTTCACGTAGGAAGTCAGGAACGGCTTCCCATAGAGAGTTTTCTACAACCGCAAAGCCCCACTTAGCTTCATCAAGTGGCGTTGGGCGTTGTTGACGAATCACATCTGAGTGCCAACCTTGAGCGATCAGTTGCTCTAGGCGGCGTTCGGTTTTCACGCGCTCTTTGTGTGATAGGTCGCTTAATTCTAATTTAGACAGACACTCGTTGATCTTAACTAGCTTGTTGATCATGGTGCGACGAGTGATTTCTGTTGGGTGTGCAGTCAGAACGAGTTCAATGTTCAGGTCGCGAACGGCTTGAGCCGCGTCTAGCTTGCTGATGTCATTCTGGTTTAATTTGGAAAATAGAGATTGCAGCACGTCTGGTTCACAAACATGCTCCTCACAGTGGCGAGAGATGGTGTGGTACTGCTCTGCCATGTTGGTGAGGTTGAGAAATTGGTTAAATGCACGAGCAACAGGAGTGAGTTGTTCGTTCGGCAGGTTTTTGATTTCTTCAACTAGGCTGTCACGGTCAGCTTTGTTGCCTGCGCGGGCGGATTTGGAAAGTTTACGGATAGTCTCCACTTTCTCTAAGATAACGTCACCATGTGCATCTTGGATTGTGTTACCTAGCAAGCGTCCCAGCATGCTTACGTTACTCTTGAGAGCGGCGTATTTCTCGTTCATTGTCATCCTGCCTCGTAAAAAAATTACATCCATTGTTCCTTGTTAAGTACACAATCTAGCGAAAAGTGCTGTATCTAGTCAAATAAAGCATTCTAAGTTTGCAATTATTAGTTTTCGAAATGCGGGAGAAGTAAATTTCCCAATAGTTCGGAATTAAAGTGAAATTTAATTACAAGATCAGGCTGTGTCTGGGATAACAGAATAAAAGCCACCTTTTAGGGCAGCTTTTATAAAAAGTATCGCAAGGGTAGCAATAACTAGAAACAATATTTACGAATAGATTTACTCAGAACATCAATCGTTGGATCGATAAAATCGAAGCTTAGGAACTCATCTGGTTGGTGAGCTTGGTCGATAGAGCCCGGCCCCAGCACTAAGGTTGGGCAAAGTTCTTGAAGGAAAGGTGCCTCAGTGCAGTAGTTGACGGTTTGCGATTCAATCTCACAAACGGATTCCATGCCACCAATAAATGGATGGTCGTGTTGGCACTCATAACCTGGGATAGGTTCGTGCAGTGGCGTAATCTCGATTCTGCCCGGCCATTTTGCTTCCACTTCTTTAAGTGCGCTGCGCAGCATGTTATCCAAGCCATCTAGGCTGATACCTGGCAAAGGACGCACATCATAGTGCAGCTCACAGCAACCACAGATACGGTTCGCGCTGTCGCCACCGTGAATATGGCCAAGGTTTAGAGTGGGGCTTGGAATTGCGAAACCCGGGTGGTGATACTCTTTGACTAGCTTGTCACGCAGTTGCATTAAAGCGAACAACACTTCATGCATGATCTCGATGGCGTTGACACCTAATGCAGGATCAGAAGAGTGACCTGATTTACCCGTTACTCGCACAGCGTTAGCAACATGGCCTTTATGGCCACGAATCGGCACAAGGCTGGTTGGCTCACCAATAATGCAGTAATCCGGTTTAAACGGTGCATTTTCAGTGAAATGACGCGCACCCAGCATGGTGGTCTCTTCGTCACAGGTTGCCAATACATATAGCGGCTTGGTCTGTTTGCTCCAATCCATCTTCTTTGCCGCTTCATAAACGAAAGCGAAAAAGCCTTTCATATCGGCTGTGCCTAATCCATAGAAGCGATTGTTGTGTTCTGTTAGTGCGTGAGGGTCGAAGTTCCAACGTCCTTCATCAAATGGCACTGTGTCGCTGTGTCCTGCGAGTAGCAAGCCACCTTCGCCCGATCCCATCTTAGCGACCATATTATGCTTGCCGGGTTCGACTTCCACGACTTCAACGCTAAAGCCTACGTCTTTAAACCATTGAGCCATTTTTTCGATCACTTTCTCGTTGCCATGATCCCAGCTTGGATCGGTCGAGCTAATAGAGTCTGTGGAAATTAGGCCTTTGTAGACCTCAAGAAAACTCGGTAATTGCATAATAACTTCACTTCTACTATTGACAGGAAAACCATAAGTCGGTAAAACACATATTAAATCATATTTAATGCATAAGAAATCAAATAAAGCTAAAAATTAAGTATGAATAGTCAAATTTGAAATGTAACTTACCTCAAAAATGGATGTGTTGAGATGTTGAAAACCACGATCATTGGCGCAAGCGGCTACACAGGAGCAGAACTGGCTCTAATGATAAACAGACACCCTGAGCTCACGCTATCAGGTTTATATGTCTCAGCCAATAGTGTAGACGCAGGTAAACCTATTGCGGCACTGCACGGTAAGTTAGCTGGTTTGATTGATATGCCAGTACAACCTTTAACAAATCCGGAAGAAGTAGCTAAACAGTCTGATGTGATTTTCTTAGCAACGGCACACGAGGTTAGTCACGACCTAGCGCCAATCTTTCTAGAGAACGATTGCCAAGTCTTCGACCTATCGGGAGCATTC
The DNA here is from genome assembly GCF_041467155.1 of Vibrio sp. 10N.247.310.23. Classification (NCBI taxonomy): domain Bacteria; kingdom Pseudomonadati; phylum Pseudomonadota; class Gammaproteobacteria; order Vibrionales; family Vibrionaceae; genus Vibrio; species Vibrio sp. 10N.247.310.23. The sequence continues at coordinate 100,951 of NZ_JBFSTZ010000004.1, forward strand.
AGAGTTAAAGGCGAAAACTTCTATCAAGAGTTTTACGGTTTTGAACATCAACACGAACAATGGCTAGACAAAGCGGCTTACGGTTTAGCGGAATGGAACGAACAAGAAATTAAAGAAGCTCAGCTTGTCGCTGTCGCGGGTTGTTACCCAACGGCATCACAACTGGCGATTAAACCTTTGGTTGAGGCCAAGTTACTGGATGAAAACCAATGGCCAGTGATTAACGCGACTAGCGGTGTGACTGGTGCAGGCCGCAAGGCGACGATGGTTAACAGCTTCTGCGAAGTAAGCCTGCAAGCTTATGGCGTCTTCAATCACCGTCATCAACCTGAAATGGCTGCACATTTAGGATGTGATGTGATTTTCACTCCACACCTCGGCAACTTTAAGCGCGGTATTTTAGCGACCATCACCATGAAACTGGCTGAAGGCGTGACAGAACAACAGATACAAGATGCCTTTGAACAAGCTTACCAAGGTAAACCAGCAGTGAGACTACTCGAAGAGACACTGCCAAGAATTCAAGATGTAGAACAGACACCTTTCTGCGACTTAGGTTGGAAGGTTCAAGGTCAACACATCATCGTTGTTTCAGCGATTGATAACTTATTAAAGGGTGCATCTAGCCAAGCGATGCAGTGTTTAAATTTACGTTATGGTTTTGCGCCATTAACTGCGTTAGTGTAAGGAAATCTAGATATGAGCCTTAATAATCAACCATTAATCATAAAGTTAGGTGGCGCAGCGCTATCTTGTGGTGAAACACTTAGCAAGTTATTTGGTGCTATCTCTGCTTACCAACAACAGGCACAACGACCAATCGTGATTGTTCACGGTGGCGGTTACCTTGTTGATGATTTGATGAATAAGTTGAATCTAGAAACCGTTAAGAAAGAAGGGCTACGTGTTACTCCTTATGATCAGATCCCTGTGATCGCTGGTGCACTAGCGGGCACGGCCAACAAACTACTTCAAGGTCAGGCAATTAAAGACGGTATCAATGCCGTTGGTTTAAGCCTAGCAGACGGTGGTTTATGCAAAGTGAGCGAACTGAACCCTGAACTGGGCGCGGTAGGAAAAGCGGAGCCGGGCGACTCAACCGTTCTGCAAGCGATTCTTAATGCGGGCGCACTGCCAATCATTAGCTCAATTGGTCTTACTGAGCAAGGTCAACTGATGAACGTCAATGCCGACCAAGCTGCGGTTGCCGTTGCGGGCGCACTTGATGCTGAACTGGTACTGCTTTCTGATGTAAGTGGTGTGTTGGATGGCAAAGGCCACCTCATTCCAAGTCTTAATCAACAGCAAGCCGATGACCTTATTGCCGGCAAAGTGATTACCGACGGCATGATCGTTAAGGTTCAAGCTGCACTAGAAGCCGCTAACGACCTTGGACGACCAATCGAAGTTGCCACTTGGCGATACCCAGAAAAGCTAACACAACTGTTTTCAGGTAAAAGCATAGGAACACAGTTTTTACCTCAGTAGGTCTCACAACGAGTCACTACTTAAAGAATTTAGACAAATTAAATAAACATATAATTATGAAGTCATTTCCAACGCTGACCGCCATGTGCAGTATGGAAACTAGGAGAAAGAAAATGAGCAAAGTTAACGTAAAGAAAGTTGTAGTAGCCTACTCTGGCGGTCTAGACACATCAGTAATCATTCCATGGTTGAAAGAGAACTATGACTGTGAAGTGGTTGCGTTTGTTGCGGATGTTGGTCAAGGCGACGAAGAGTTGATTGGTATCGAAGAGAAAGCAAAAGCTTCTGGTGCATCTGAGTGTTACATCGCAGACCTTAAAGAAGAGATGGTTGCTGACTACATCTACCCAACGCTGAAAACGGGCGCTTACTACGAAGGTAAATACCTACTAGGTACGTCGATGGCGCGTCCAATCATCGCGAAAGCACAGGTTGAAGTCGCACGTAAAGTAGGTGCAGACGCACTGTGTCACGGCTGTACTGGTAAAGGTAATGACCAAGTTCGTTTTGAAGGCGCATTTGCTGCACTAGCACCTGATCTACACGTAATTGCACCATGGCGTGAATGGGATCTAGTGAGTCGTGAAGAGTGTCTAGATTACCTGGCTGAGCGTAACATCCCTTGTACGGCTTCTCTTACTAAGATTTACTCGCGTGATGCAAACGCATGGCACATCTCAACAGAAGGCGGCGTTCTAGAAAACACATGGAATGCACCTAACGAAGATTGCTGGGCTTGGACTGTAGACCCTGAGCAAGCGCCAAACGAATCTGAAACAGTGACGCTTAAAGTTGAAAAAGGCGAAGTGGTTGCGGTTGATGGCGAAACAATGACGCCATACAACGCACTGGTTTACCTAAACGAGAAAGGTGCTAAGCACGGTGTTGGTCGTATCGATATCGTAGAGAACCGTCTTGTTGGCATGAAGTCTCGTGGTTGTTACGAAACTCCGGGTGGCACAATCATGATGGAAGCACTGCGTGCAGTAGAGCAACTGGTTCTTGATAAAGCGGCATTCGAATTCCGTGAAGAGCTCGGTGTTAAGGCTTCTCACCTTGTATACGATGGTCGTTGGTTCACTCCACTATGTAAGTCAATCCTTGCCGCGACAGAAGAGCTAGCACAAGACGTGAATGGTGAAGTGGTTATCAAGCTTTACAAAGGCCATGCAACGGTGACTCAGAAGCGTTCTGACAACAGCCTGTACTCAGAAGAGTTTGCAACCTTTGGTGAAGATGAAGTTTACGACCAAAGCCATGCTGAAGGCTTCATCCGCCTTTACTCGCTATCAAGCCGTATCCGTGCTTTGAATAGCCAAAAGTAATCCTAACAATGAGTTAGTGAGTTAGCCTTTGATGAAAGATTGAAGGTTAGTAAACAGACATTATTATGCAAAGCCCATTCACTATTGATTAGTGAGTGGGCTTTTTACTTTCTATTTGCCTAATAAATCAGCTTCGGTTTTTCCTATCGGATGGCATATAATTCGCGCTCCACGCTAAAAATAATCAATGGATTGAACTGTTGGTGAATAAATATGTGAAAATAATGATTTAATACTTTATTTTCATTTTGAATTGCCGTAAGTTTAAACCATCAGAAAAATACTGAATCTTAATCAGAATTATCATTTGCAAAAACAGTGAGCACTGTGCAATTAGGAGATACACAATGGCATTATGGGGCGGTAGATTTACCCAAGCAGCAGACACCCGGTTCAAAGATTTTAACGATTCTCTTCGTTTTGATTACCGATTGGCTGAGCAAGACATTGTGGGCTCAATTGCCTGGTCTAAAGCTCTACTGTCGGTCAACGTATTAACAGAAGAAGAGCAACAGAAGCTTGAGTTAGCGCTGAATGAGCTAAAACTTGAGGTGATGGAAGATCCTGAACAGATTCTACGTTCTGATGCAGAAGATATTCACAGCTGGGTTGAGCAGCAACTTATCGGCAAAGTCGGTGACTTGGGCAAAAAACTTCACACTGGCCGTTCTCGTAACGACCAAGTGGCGACAGACCTGAAACTATGGTGTCGTCAGCAAGGTAACCAACTGCTACTGGCATTGGATCGCCTACAAAGCCAAATGGTGAACGTTGCTTCTCAGCATCAAGAAACCGTGCTTCCTGGCTACACTCACTTACAACGTGCTCAGCCGGTAACTTTTGCTCACTGGTGCTTGGCTTACGTTGAAATGCTTGAGCGTGATTATTCACGTTTGAATGATGCGATTAAGCGTCTAGACACATGTCCGCTGGGTTCTGGTGCCCTTGCTGGAACAGCTTACCCGATGGACCGTGAAGAGTTAGCTCACAACTTAGGTTTCCGTCGTGCAACGCGCAACTCTCTAGATTCAGTTTCTGACCGCGACCATGTGATGGAGCTAATGTCGATTGCTTCTATCTCTATGCTTCACCTTTCGCGTCTTGCAGAAGATATGATTTTCTACAACTCAGGTGAATCAAACTTCATCGAGTTAGCGGATACCGTGACGTCAGGTTCATCTCTGATGCCACAAAAGAAAAACCCAGATGCGCTAGAGCTTATCCGTGGCAAAACTGGCCGTGTTTACGGTTCATTAGCGGCAATGATGATGACAGTAAAAGCTCTGCCTTTGGCGTACAACAAAGACATGCAAGAAGATAAAGAAGGTCTGTTCGACGCTTTAGATACTTGGAATGATTGTATGGAAATGGCAGCACTCTGTTTTGACGGCATTAAAGTGAACGGCGAACGTACACTTGAAGCCGCGAAACAAGGCTACGCGAACTCAACTGAATTGGCTGATTACCTAGTAGCGAAAGGGATTCCTTTCCGTGAAGCTCACCATATTGTTGGTGTGACGGTAGTGGCGGCGATTGCTAAAGGCTGTGCATTAGAAGAATTAACCATCGCAGAGATGAAAGAGTTCTCTGAGGTGATTGAGGAAGATGTGTATGACATCCTGACCATTGAATCGTGTCTTGAAAAACGTAGCGCGCTAGGCGGTGTATCTCCACAGCAAGTGGCTTACGCGGTTGACCAAGCTGAGAAACGTTTATCACAGCGTGATACGTCCATCGTCAAGGTTCGTCCTGCTCGTCTGACCGATATTGAAGCGTTGGAAGGTATGGTCGCTTACTGGGCGAACATGGGTGAAAACCTACCTCGTTCTCGTAATGAACTGGTGCGTGATATTGGCTCGTTTGCGGTCGCAGAGCATCATGGTGAGGTGACAGGTTGTGCATCACTCTATGTGTATGACTCTGGCCTAGCGGAAATCCGTTCACTGGGTGTCGAAGCTGGCTGGCAAGGTCAAGGGCAGGGTACCGCAATTGTGCAGCACTTGGTTGAGAAAGCGCGACAAATGGCCATCAAGAAGGTGTTTGTGCTGACTCGTACTCCAGAGTTCTTTATGAAGCATGATTTCTTACCAACATCGAAATCTCTGCTGCCTGAGAAGGTACTGAAAGATTGTGACCAGTGTCCTCGTCAACATGCGTGTGATGAAGTGGCATTGGAAGTGAACTTGGTAGAGCAGATAATTGCTAAGGTTAATGTTGCATAAGGCATTGATTTTATAGCTCCTAAAAAAAAGATCAAAAATCTGATCTTTTTTGGGAACAAACTAAGAAAAGCCCGGTCTATTAAAGTACCACTGCTTTTTCTTAGAATTTTCTAAGAAAGCCCTAGAATCGATTGGTTCTGGGGCTTTTTTCTATCTGCTGTTCGGGAAATGACAATAGCTCGAAAATTATGATGAATTATCGGATTGTTTAGCCCTGTCTCTAATCACTACTCTTTATCCAATAAAGACTTCCAGCTAACGTTTTTTGCCCTTTAACGGTAGCACCACAAACTTCATGACCCAATGCAACGACAGCAAGCCACTGAACGCGAAAGCGGCCATCATCAACGCGATGGCATTGATGGTTTTTGGGTCTTCTCTGAAAAACAGCCACCATACTCCCCAACTCAAAATCGACAACACCATCAGCTGATTCATGCAACGCTGGCAGCGACCGAGTTTGTTACGGATTTTTTCACTTTTATTGCAATGAATGCATGTCATCTTGGGTTTGATTCGCGTTATGCTTGTTGCCCTGATAATAACACGTCACAAGATATTGGATCACGGTGACACAGAGAGAGAAAGTCGATGATTGAGCGCCAAGAAACCAAGCAACGTATGAGCCGTATTGTTAAACACAACGGTACTATCTACCTATGTGGCCAAGTTTGTGCTGATGCAACTAAAGACATCACTGAACAAACTCAAACCATGTTAGATAAAGTAGAAGCGCTACTTGAGCAAGCAGGCAGCGACAAAGAGCACATGCTGTCAGCAACGATTTACTTGAAAGACATGAAAGACTTCCAAGAAATGAACGCAGTTTGGGATGCATGGGTTCCAGAAGGCCACGCTCCAGCTCGCGCATGTGTGACAGGCGACATGGCTCGCGAAGCGCTACTTGTTGAGATCTCTGTGATTGCTGCTGAGAAAAACAGCTGTTGTTAAGTCATTCTTAGTTCAATGAAAAGCCTCGCTGTTATGCGAGGCTTTTTTATATGACTAATTCTGAAACAGTTAGCTAGATACTTTTTGCATTATGCTACGACCAACAACTTGACCCGACTTAGATTTCTTCGTACGGATTAACAAGCCTTGATCCCAGTCTGTCCCAGCAGGTTGGTATTCCCATTTGACGAAATACTCTTTATTGTCAGAGCACACGTCACCCTGAACATAGTCATCTTGATCACAGAAGCGCACGACCGTGTTCAACTCTGTAAGGGTTGCCTGAGATTGTCGACCTGTTTGGTTGAACCACCAATAATCGATGTTAGCTAAATCTTCATAGGTGTATGGTTCGTCATGGGTATTGTCTTGTGCGGTTCCATTTTGACATTCCGAACCGCTGATGGTGACATTGGATTCTGAGAAAGAGTAGCTTTCCTTCGCTACGGAGTTGTCTGCGCAAATCTGAGTGTTAACCCATTCACCTTCAAAGTTTACGTAGCGCTCACCTCCAGCCTCATCTACAGGATAATAGAATGCGACTAACTGAGTGTTTCGGCTATCGGTGCAACTTGATGGCGATAGATCACAGCTATCTCCATTTAACTCTGTTTTGTTAGTAATCTCTGTGTAGATGCCAGTAATCGGGTCGTAAGCTCCTGAGATAACTTCACGCTGCCATGCGGAGTCGATATCTCCATCATCTTTATCGTCTCGAACTCGTTCATTGAAGTGATTTAACTCACTAATAGTGCTTGCTTGGAATGGACCAAAATTGAACTCATCCCAAGGAAATGGTTCGTTGGTTTCTTGAACACCTTCAGGGTCTTGCAGTTGGTAAGCGAATGTCCCATTTTTAATGATCGAATAATTTTCGTCGGGGATTCCATCACAGCTTTTATCAACAAAGTTATGGCCTGCCGCGAGGCAGTTTAAATAATCTTCAGCTCTGCTTTCCGAAAGGGATGTGTCGTTTGAGCCAGCAAGCATAACTACGTTTTCTGAATCTAAAGTGAAGTCCATAGATGTCATGCCACGAGTTTTTTCAAAGAGCTCGATTGGCAGGGTTTTATCTGCATGTACGTAGGTAAATGTTTGTGGGTCTAAGTCTGTAGCGATTTTATACTGAGTAACATCGATATAGCGTACGTGTTTATGACCACCTTGTGCGAACGGGTTGTTGGTATCAACGTCTCCACGCACCATTTCACCAAAAGAATCAGACATATGTGCGATAGCTTCAGCGTCAGTCACTATGTTCGTGGAAGCAACGCCAATCTCAGTTAAAAAAGTCTCAACACTGCTGATATTGTCGAGTCTAAGGTTGACTAACGCATCAGCAACTTGCTGATCGTCTCTGTCTTGTAGCTTTTCCGGGATAGTTAAAACGCCGCTTCCGGAACTACCAAATTGGTTATTAACAGACTGGAGTAGAACCGCTAAGTTTATCGCTCTGTTGTATTTACCAGCTGCTTCAAACGGTGTTACTACTTCTTGCACTGAAGCTGCTCCTACTTTTACACCATCAGGACCACCAATATAAAAGGTGACTGAATCGTTCGGGAGGGCGTTGAAATTCCCTTCTGAATCCGTTACTCCATTTAACCCTGAGCTTGTTGTGTATGATAACCCTTCAACAGCAGAATCAATAAATTGGTATGAGGTTATAGTTTCCTCGCTTGATCCTGAATTGGAGTCTGAGCCGCACCCAATTAAAGCCAAAGTAATGGTTGCTGCTAGCAAACTTTGTTTGAACATTACATCTTCCTTGTGAACATTTTAGTTGTAGTAAATTGCTGAAAATTCCCTTTATGGAATAAAGGTCACCTTTCGATGAGTTACTATTATAGAGGTATGCAAGGGGATGAATGGAAGTGTCGAAATGTATCTAAAAGTAACCAAGTGACTTTAATCATACTTGGTGTGGAAAACATTATGAAATATGTGGGTAAATAGAAAAATAGCTTACCAAAGGTAAGCTATTTATATTAAATATCAATAATTTAACAACCAGGGCCACAATCTAGGCAGTGTTTCACCATCTCTGGGCCTAGGTGCAGTTTCGCATTCAGGTCACGTAGGGCAGTTCGTACACCCTCTTCGATTACTGGGTGGTAGAACGGCATGTCTAGCATCTCAGAAACCGTCATCTTGTTCTGGTGTGCCCATGCTAACAAGTGAGCCAAGTGTTCTGCGTTTGGTCCCATCATCTCAGCACCAAGGAAGCGGCCTGTACCTTGCTCGCCGTATACGTGCAGAATACCTTTGTTGCGCAGCATCACTCGAGAACGACCTTGGTTTTCGAAAGACACTTCACCCGTTGCGAAACAGCCACATGTGCCCAAGCGTGTGGTGATCTCTTTGTAGGTTTCACCAACCATCGCGATTTGCGGGTCAGAGAATACTGCCGAGATTTTAGAGCGGCGTAGGCCTGCACGAATCTCTGGGAAGCGACCTGCATTGTCACCCGCAATACGAGCTTGGTCTGCTGCTTCATGCAGTAGAGGCAGTTGGTTACTCGCATCACCAGCGATAAATATTGATGGTAGTGATGTTTGTAGCGTGTAGTGGTCTGCGATTGGCACACCACGTTCATCAAGCTCTAGAGAGGTATTCTCTAAGCCAAGCTTGTCAGTGTTAGGGCGACGACCTGTTGCTGCTAGTACGTATTCAACGACGTTAGTTTCTAATTCACCTTGTTTATTGATGAACTGGATTTCGACACGTGGCTCACCCGATTCAGTGGTAATGCGCTTCATGCTTTCGATTTTCACGTCGGCATCGAGATAGAACTCTTCATTGAAAGCTTTATCTGCATAAGCCATGATCTCTGGATCAGTTACTGGGCCAACTTGACCACCCAAACCGAACAGTTTGGTCTTCACACCTAAGCGGTGCAGTGACTGACCAAGCTCAAGACCAATAACACCAGGGCCAAATACCGCAACCGATTCTGGTAAATCATCCCAGCTGAACACGTCGTCGTTAATGATCAGGCGATCGCCAAGCTCATTCCAAACGGCAGGGTATGCAGGGCGAGAACCGGTCGCGATAACAATACGCTTAGCGGTGACAACCGTGTGGTCATCAATTTGTAGTGTGTTGTCATCTAAGAACTTTGCGTAGCCAGCGATCTTGTCTTGCTCTGGGATTTCATCAACACCTTCTAAAACAAAACCAACAAAACGGTCACGCTCAAACTTCACTCGGTTCATCACTTCACGGCCGTTAATCACGATATCACCTTGTGGGTGAACGCCAAAAGCCGGAGCTTTCTCGATTTGGTGTACGCTTTCCGCAGCTGCAATAAGCAGTTTAGATGGCATACAACCAACACGAGCACAGGTTGTACCGTAAGGACCACCTTCAATCATCACGACACTGTCAGTGTGTGCTTTTGCAGCGCGGTAAGAACCTAAACCTGCCGTACCGCCCCCGATAACTGCTACATCTACATTGACTTGTTTCATAATAATTTTCTCGCAATGGCTAAATTTGGTTTGAACGAACCCCTCCAACTCTGATGATTTTTTGAGAGTCAGGATTGCGGGTCAGTTTTGTGATTCTGTTTTATTAGGTTTAGCTTGTGACTCTGCTTTTATTGCTAACTATAGGTTAGTAAAAGACAGGCGAGTCACCAGCTATATTCTTTTTCCCAAAACTCAGATAAGAGTGTTTGGAATAGCTAACCCACAAGAGGGTGGGTTAGCTGATACTTCTAAGCCTATATCGGCGATGAAGCGATTAGCCTAGGAAAGTTTCTAGTTCTTCACTACCACCGATGTGTTTGCCACCGATGAATACTTGAGGAACGGTAGTGCGACCAGAGATTGCACGTAGGCTTACTGTTGTTGCATCTTTACCTAGAACCACTTCTTCGTAGTTCAGACCTTTGTCGATTAGGTTCTGTTTTGCTTTCATACAGAAAGGACAGCCTGGCTTAGTGAATACTGTGATTGACTCTTGCTCTTTGTGCTCAGGAGCAAGGTAGTTAAGCATAGTATCTGCATCAGAAACCTTGAACGGGTCGCCTGGTACGTCTTCTTCGATGAACATTTTTTCTACCACGCCGTTTTTAACCAGCATGCTGTAACGCCATGAACGTTTGCCGAAGCCGATGTCGTTTTTCTCAACTAGCATACCCATGCCGTCTGTGAAATCACCGTTACCATCTGGGATGAAGGTGATGTTTTCCGCTTCTTGGTCTGCTTTCCAAGCGTTCATTACGAATGTGTCGTTTACTGAAACACACAGAATGTCATCAACACCGTTTTCTTTGAATACAGAGTGTAGCTCGTTGTAACGAGGTAGGTGGCTTGACGAACATGTTGGCGTAAACGCACCTGGTAGGCTGAATACGATAACTGTCTTGTCTTTGAATAGCTCTTCAGTAGTTACGTTAACCCATGCATCACCTTGGCGAGTTGGGAATGTTACTTGAGGGATTGATTGACCTTCTTTAGATGCAAACATATTGATTTCCTTAAATAGTATTTTTAATTTTGTTCTATCAGAGCTTAACGTTTTTCTTCGCTCTGTTTCGTTTCGTTGAGCCCATTATTAGATAAATCCTTTGATAGCTCTAATCGTTTGATGTTATGGTTTTGATAGGTAAATTCTATCAAGAGCATTTTTCTTTTAAATGTTTCTATTAGAACCCTTGTTCTTATTAAAACCTGAGGTAAGAGACTGATCATGAACATTCGTGACTTTGAATACTTGGTGGCGCTCGCAGAGCATAAACACTTCCGAAAAGCGGCAGAAGCGTGCTTTGTCAGTCAGCCGACACTAAGCGGTCAAATACGCAAACTCGAAGATGAAATTGGACTTCAGTTAACCGAGCGTAGTCCAAGGAAGGTGATATTTACAGAATCAGGGTTACAACTTGTTGAACAAGCCAAGCGTATTCTCAATGAAGTAAAAACTTTTAAAGATATGGCGAGTGGACACGGTGAAGCGATGACGGGGCCAATGCACATTGGTTTTATTCCAACCGTGGGTCCTTACATCTTGCCTAAGATTGTTCCTCATCTTAAAGAGAGCTTCCCAGATCTTGAGCTTTACCTGCATGAAGCTCAGACCCATCAGTTAGTGAGCCAACTTGAAGATGGCAAGCTTGATTGCTTAGTACTGGCTGCGGTTGATGAAACGGCGGTGTTCAAAGAGATCGATGTGTATGACGAGCCGTTAAGTGTTGCCGTTCCATGTGACCACGAGTGGGCTCAGCAAGACACTGTCGATATGCTGCAGCTAAATGGACAAACCGTACTTGCGCTAGGTGACGGTCACTGTTTGAGAGACCAAGCCTTGGGCTTCTGTTTTGCTGCGGGCGCCAAAGATGATGAGCGCTTTAAGGCAACCAGCTTAGAAACGCTGCGTAACATGGTCGCGGCGGGGGCGGGGATTACCTTGCTTCCTCAGCTATCGGTGCCGAAAGAGAAGCAGAAAGACGGTGTGTGTTACGTACCTGCTGTGAATCCAACACCTTCACGTCGCATTGTTGTTGCCTACCGTCCGGGCTCTCCATTGAAGGGACGTTTCGAGCAATTGGCTGAGACGATTCGAACTCAACTGGAGAAGACGGCTTAGCGCTTGAATTTAGAGCCTAGTCTGGTCAGATATAGATATAAAAAAAGGGTTGATATGAATGCATATCAACCCTTTTTGTTGGTTCATGTTACTAGGTTCTACAAACCTTAGTTAGAACAGTTCTTCTACTGCTTCACCTGATGAGGTTGAGTAGATGTCATCATTGAAACGTTCAGTGATGTACTCGGTTGGCTCTGTGCCTTTCTCGAAGTACTCGAACATTGATGAGCTATCGAACTTGTTGGTCAGTAAGCCAGTTTCACGGTCGATTCGAACACGGACGATGTTCTCCGGAATTTCTTTACGCTCAGCAGGAACACCCGCTAACGCCGTACCCATAAAATCAACCCATGCAGGTTCTGCTGTTTTCGCGCCAGCTTCTGCACCAGTAATCTGATTTTTACCAAGGTTCGAGTTCGCTTTAGTACGGCCTAGGTTGCGGTTGTGGTTATCAAAACCAACCCATACCGTAGCCACCATGCCAGGGCCGTAGCCGCTGTACCAAGTATCTTTAGAATCGTTGGTGGTACCCGTTTTTCCGCCAATGTCACGACGCTTCAACGGTTGTGCACGCCAACCAGTACCGTTCCAACCAGTGCCAGCGCTCCAATCACCGCCACCCCAGATGTTGCTGTACATCATTTCACGAACAAGGAATGCGTTCTGTTCAGAGATAACTTGAGGTGCGTATTGTACTTTGGCATCCACATCTTGCTCTGCAAACTCATCAGCCATTGGGTCTGAGGTCATTTGCTGTTGGCAATCGTCTTTACAAACCACTTTTGGTGTCGCTTCAAATTCAGTCTCACCAAATGGTGTCTCAATGCGGCTGATGTAGAAAGGTTCAACGTAGTAGCCGCCATTAGCGAATACTGAGTAACCTTGAGCTACTTTCATTGGCGTTAAGCTACCCGCACCCAGAGCAATGGTTTCAGAGCGCGGAACTTCATCAATATCAAAGCCAAATCGAGTTAGGTAGTTACGAGTATCATCTAGACCTACTTCGCGCAGTACACGTACCGCCATTACGTTTTTAGACTGAGCTAAGCCAATACGTAAACGAGTTGGACCCACGTAAGTCGGTGGCGAGTTCTTTGGTCGCCATGCGGTACCTTGGCTCTTATCCCATTGGTTAATCGGTGCATCGTTGATCAGTGAGGCTAGCGTTAAGCCTTTCTCAATCGCTGCTGAGTAGATAAAGGGTTTGATACCAGAACCCACCTGACGAATAGATTGCGTTGCACGGTTGAACTTGTTGTGGACAAAGTTAAAGCCACCGACCATCGACAATACCGCGCCGTTGTTCGGGTTCATTGCAACAAATGCTGTGTTCGCATTCGGTACTTGGCTTAGTCGCCATACAATCGGTGTTTCTGATTCTGCAGTCGCTGACTCTTCTGTCGGCTCTTCAGAGACTTCATCGCCGGTAACGGCTTCATGGCGAACCCAGATTTGTTCACCAACCGCCAGAATTTCTTTCGCTTGAGAAGGCGCTGGTCCTTGGCGGTTATCCGTTAGGAATTTACGCGCCCAGTTCATGCCTTGCCATTCGATAGTGCCTTCACCTTGGTTCTTAACCCAAATTTGAGCACTTTTCGAATCAACCGCGGTAACAACAGCAGGGACTAGGTCACCATAGGTTGGTTGAGACTTAAGGTGTTTAACGATTTGTTCTTGATCCCACGCTGATTGCGCAGTCTGCCACAATACTTTTTCAGCACCACGGTAGCCGTGACGCTCATCGTAGCCAAGTAGGTTCTTAATTGCGGCTTGGTTCGCTGCTTTTTGCAGTTTCGAATCAACGGTCGTGTAGACCTTCATGCCTGATGTATAAGCTTCTTCACCATAGCGTTCCACCATCCAAGCACGTGCAACTTCAGCAACATATGGCGCGCTCAGTTCGATCTCTGCACCGTGGTATTTCGAGATAAGCTCTTCGCTACGAGCGTCATCGAACTCTGCTTGAGTGATGTATTTCTCGTCTAACATACGACGCAATACAACGTTACGACGGTTAGTCGCGCGCTCAACAGAGTAAATAGGGTTCATTGTCGAAGGTGCTTTTGGCATACCCGCAAGGGTCGCAATTTCACTCAGCGTGAGATCAGGAAGATCTTTACCGAAGTAAACACGTGCTGCCGCGCCAAAACCATACGAACGGTGACCAAGGAAGATCTTGTTGACGTAAAGCTCCATGATCTCTTCTTTACTAAGAAGTTGCTCAATGTGGATCGCAATGAAGATCTCTTTGATCTTACGCATAATCTTTTTCTCATTAGATAAGAAGAAGTTACGCGCAAGCTGCTGAGTAATGGTACTAGCACCTTGTTTGGCTGAACCCGACATTGCAACCACGAGTGCTGCACGTGTGATACCGATTGGGTCAATACCTGGGTGTTCATAGAAACGGCTATCTTCGGTGGCAATCAGAGCCTCAATTAAGTGGCGAGGGATCTCGTCATAAGTGACTGGGTTACGACGTTTTTCACCAAATTGAGAGATCAATTTACCGTCTTGACTGAAGACTTGCATTGGCGTTTGGAGTTCTACGTCACGCAAAGTGGCAACATCAGGCAACTCTGGTTTTACGTAATAATAAAACCCGAAAATTGTACTGACTCCAAGAATCATGCAAACCAATGTAAATATGAATAATCGCTTTATGAACTTCACCGGATAATCCCTGATTAGTTAAGGCTGATAAGCAGCAAACCCTTGTACTCTAGGTTAAAAACTTAGCTTTCGTTTATTAACGCTTATTTAACTAATAATCACAACCCCTAGATAATCAACGAAATGCTTGGCACTTCAGGAGCTAGGTCACATGGGTTCATCATTAATTACAGGTATAGATATAAATCACCACAGCATCAAAGCCGTGGTACTAAAACCCGTTGGGGAATCGTATGCCCTGGTGGGATACAAAGAGCTGCCGATTTCGGACGACATTTTTACAGCTAACCATACTTTGGAGTATCAGAAAACTGTTAAGAAACTTAAAGAACTTAGGAAAGGACTGCCTTTTGGCTGTCGCAACGTCGCCATTTCGGTACCTGATAACACGGTGATCAGCAAAGTACTGCAAATAGAGAGTGAGTTAGAAGACAGAGAAAAAGAGTTTTCTATCTATCAAACCTTCGCCCATCAATCTCCCTTTCCTATCGAGGAGCTGAGTTTAGATTTTGTAAAGCTGGAAGACAAACGATTTGGTAAAGGTTCGACAAGCAGTTATCAGGTATACGCCACTCGTAAAGAAGTTGTGGATAGCCGAGCGGATGCATTAACCAAGGCTGGCTTCAAACCTGTGGTGGTGGATACACAGGCGCATGGGCTACTTAATATCTGGCAATTGGCCTCGCGCCTGTATCCCGATAAGAAAAACTGGTTGCTAGTGGATGTTGGAATCGACCAAACCTCGCTAGGGGTTATCCCGCAGAATTCGGCGCCTTTCTATAAAGACATCGCCTTTGGCACTCAAGATCTTCGCAGCTCAGATGACCCGAGTGATATCGAGAGCGTGTTCGGTACTATGGAAGAGACACATCAATTCATTGTTAACCTGATTGAGAAGCTCAAGCGTCAATTGCAGCTCTATTCATCGGGAAATGCGCAGCAACCTATCTCAGGGATTTGGTTGATGGGCGAGGGCGCCAGCATCCCTATGGTAACCGAAGAGCTAGAACGCCATTTTCAGTTGAGCTGCGAGTCATTGAATCCTTTGTCTTTATTTGAGAATAAGGTCGCCAAGAGACGCCGACTGCCGATTGACTGGCAACACTTTGGTATCGCGGCGGGTATGGCGATGAGTGGGCTCAAGTGGCAGGGAGAGAAGCATGTTGCATCAAATTAACCTGCTGCCGTGGCGTGATGAGATTCGTGCTCAGCACAAGAAGCGTTTTATCCATCTGGTCATTCTTGGCGTCATCATTGCGCTTATAGGGCAATGGGCGGTTGGTCACTATTTTCACGATCAACAAGCCAAGCAGCAAGCTCGCCTCAATTACCTCAATCAGTACATTGCTGAGCTCGACCGACAAATTCAGTCGTTAAAAGTCGCAGAGCAAGAACACAAAGCCATTCTGACTCGACTTGATGTGGTTGAGTCGCTGCAGCTTGGCCGTAATAAGACCACCGACTTCATGAACTTGATGCCGGAGCTGATTCCAGAGGGTGTCTATGTCGACAAGATAAAGATGAATGGTCAGGAGATTGAAATGTCGGGCATCAGCGACAGCACTGCTCGTCTCGCCACCATGTTGGACAACCTCGAACGTTCAGATTCTTTGAAAGGGGTCGAGATGCACTCTATCGTTCATAACCGCCAGCGCTTCAATAAAGAGTTTCAGACCTTCAAGGTCTCTTTTGTGTTTAGCCCTGTGTCTTTAGAAAACACAACCGCGAGCAGAAAAGATAAGGGGGCGCATCATGGCTAACCTTCAAAATAGGATTAGTAGGCAAAACAGGATGAGCTTGCAAGATCTCGATGTTGATGAGATCACCGAATGGCCATTGTTGCCTCAGCTTCTCGTGATTCTGGTGTTGATGGTGTTAATCCAAGGTGTTGGCACTTGGCTGTATCTGCTGCCGCTCGACGAGGAACTGAAACAGATGAAGCAACAGGAGCAGACCTTAAAAACGACCTTGAGGATAAAGGCGAATAAGGTTGCAGCCTTGCCTAAGTTGCAGAGCCAGTTGGATGAGCTAACTAGTCGCTACGATTATCTATTAGAGCAGCTGCCCGTTCAAAAGGAGTTAGCGAGCATGTTGGCCTCCGTGAATGAGCTCGGCTTGGATAACTCGCTGACCTTCACACGAATCGATTGGGGGCAAAAGCAGAATAAGGAGTTTCTCTATCGATTGCCTCTCAATATAGAGCTGACAGGTGACTATCACGAGATTGGTGACTTCTCTGCTGCCATCGCCAAGCTGCCGCGTATTATTAGCTTTGATGATGTGAATTGGCAGCGAGTCAGTCAAGAAAGTAGCACGCTGCACTTTAGGGTTCGAGCTTATACCTACCAGTTTAAATCGGAGGTTAATGATGAAACCCAATAGCGCGTTTTACTCAATCGTATTGATGCTTGCGTTGTCAGGCTGCAAAGCTAATCAAGACTCACTGCAAGATTTTGTGGCGCAGGTTGAAGCCAAGGCGAGAAAAGATGTCGAGCAACTTGTCCCAGCAACTGAATTCACGGCGGCGACTTATCAGCGCCGATCTTTGCGTCCTCCCTTTGAACTGCCTAAAGAAGCCATTGTGCAAAACCAACCCTTGGTTAAGAAAGACTGTTGGCAACCCAGCGCCCGTTCTCGTAATGGCAAGTTAGAGAAGTACCCGCTGAGTAAGCTTCGTTTAAGAGGCGTGATGGGCAGTGGCTCAAGCGTGTTTGGCTTAGTGCAAACACCCAAAGGCAACGTGGTAAACGTCAAGAAAGGCCAGTTTATCGGCTTAAACAATGGCCGAGTTACTAAGGTGACGAGCCAATACGTTCAGATTAATGAAACTCTTCCAGATGGCTTAGGTTGTTGGCATAAGCGCAACGTTAGGCTGGCTCTGAAGTAAACCAATGTCACATGATGTGGATATGAGATGTAAATATGATTAAAGGAATAAGTGGATTAGTGAGCAAGGCTCTACAAGGTTTTGCTGTGTCTGTGATGTTGGTTGTTAGCGTGCTCAGCCATGCCGAGAGCTTACCGAACAAATTGGAGAATATTGATTTTAGGGTCAATAAGGATAAAGACGCCGTCATCATTATTGAGCTGGCGACCAGCACAGCAGTGGTGGATGTTCAACGAGCTCAGGAAGGGTTAAGTATCGAGCTAATCAATACTCAAGTTGATGATGACAAGCTCTACCTGCTGGATGTGAAGGATTTCGCTACCTTGGTTGAAGGCATTGAAGTCTATAAAGAGACACCAAGCACTCGGCTTCTAGCGACGATTAGCAATGACTATCAGTATGAATACAACCTAAAGGGGCGCTTTATTGAGGTGGTGATCAGCAAACCGGTGCTCGATGAAGCGACCAAAGAAAAAAGCGTTCTAGAGAAAGAGGGCAAGCTGATATCGATTAACTTCCAGGATATCCCGGTACGAAATGTCCTGCAACTGATTGCCGATTACAACGACTTCAATCTCGTGGTGTCTGATTCGGTAGCCGGAAACCTGACGTTACGCTTAGATGGCGTACCTTGGCAGCAAGTTCTCGACATTATCTTGCAAGTTAAAGGCTTGGATAAGCGTGTTGATGGCAATGTTATCTTGGTCGCGCCGAAAGCGGAGCTCGACCTTCGAGAGCAACAAGCGTTAGAGAAATCGCGCTTAGAAGAGGAGTTAGGGGAGCTTAAATCGGAAATCATCAAGATTAACTTTGCTAAAGCCACCGACATCGCTGACATGATTGGAGGTGAAGGTGCGGTCAGCATGTTGTCCGATCGTGGTTCGATTACCATTGATGAGCGCACCAACTCACTGCTCATTCGTGAATTGGAAGAAAACATTGCCGTGATCCGAGGCATCATTGAATCGTTAGACATTCCCGTGAAGCAGGTACAGATAGAGGCACGTATTGTCACGGTTACTGAGGGTAATCTTGATGAGCTTGGCGTGCGCTGGGGCGTTTCCTCAACCAACGGAAGCTTCACCGTTGGTGGCTCAATCGAAGGTAACCACCCATCAGCGATTACGCCGTATGACGACGATAGCGGCAGCAGCGTGATTGATGACTATCTCAACGTCAATTTAGGGGCAACATCGCCGAACGCCTCGAGTATTGCGTTTCAGGTGGCCAAACTGGGTTCAGATACCTTACTCGATCTTGAACTGTCGGCACTGCAACAAGAGTCAAAAGCTGAAATCATTTCTAGTCCACGCTTAATCACCACCAATAAAAAGCCGGCTTATATTGAGCAAGGTACTGAAATTCCTTACTTAGAGTCATCTTCAAGTGGCGCTACGTCGGTTGCATTTAAGAAAGCCGTGTTGAGTCTTAAGGTGACACCGCAGATCACGCCCGATAATCGTTTGGTATTGGATTTGAGCGTGACTCAAGATAGGCCAGGGCAAGTGGTAAAAACTGGAACCGGTGAAGCGGTCGCCATTGATACGCAAAGAATAGGTACGCAAGTGCTTGTTAATAATGGTGAAACTGTCGTGCTTGGCGGGATATTTCAGCACAGCGTGAGCAGTACAGTGGATAAAGTTCCTCTGTTGGGGGACCTGCCAGTTTTGGGCGCATTGTTCCGTCGCAGCTATGAAAATGTGGGTAAAAGTGAACTACTTATTTTTGTCACACCCAAAGTTGTGATTCAGTAATGAACAATTAGATTAAAAATAAAGTTGCATTAGTGGCACCTAACCTTGATAATTTCGGGTCTTATCACGAATTATCTGTGAGGAATCGGTGCCACGGGCCTTTTAATTTCAGTACTTGTACTGACCTACCTTGTGGCGATGTCATTGAATTAACGTTGTAAATTACTGCTAAAAACATGGCTGAGAAACGCAATATTTTTCTTGTTGGCCCAATGGGCGCCGGCAAAAGTACAATTGGTAGACACCTAGCTTCCCAACTTCATATGGAGTTTCTAGACTCTGACACTGTGATCGAAGAGCGCACTGGCGCAGACATCGCATGGGTTTTTGATGTTGAGGGCGAAGAAGGTTTCCGTAAGCGCGAAGAATCTGTAATCAATGATCTGACAGAAGAACAAGGTATTGTTCTTGCGACAGGTGGTGGTTCAGTGTTGAGCAAAGAAAACCGTAACCGTCTATCTGCACGAGGCATTGTTGTATACCTAGAGACAACAATTGAAAAGCAACTTGCTCGCACTAACCGCGACAAGAAACGCCCTCTACTTCAAACAGACAACCCGCGTGATGTGCTAGAAGATCTAGCTGTATCTCGCAACGCACTATACGAAGAAGTGGCGGACTACACAGTTCGTACTGACGACCAAAGTGCAAAAGTGGTAGCCAACCAGATCGTAAAAATGCTAGAAGAACGTTAAGTTCATTTTTTCGGAGAGCAAACCCATGGAACGGATTACGGTCAATCTAGCTGAGCGTAGCTACCCTATCTCTATTGGCGCCGGGTTATTTGAAGACCCGGCGTACCTTTCTTTTTTATCAGGTAAGCAGAAAGTTGTTGTTATCAGTAATGTGACAGTAGCGCCTCTTTATGCTGATAAAATTTTATCGCTATTGGATCAAGTCGGCTGTCAGACATCTCTTCTCGAGCTGCCAGACGGTGAACAGTACAAAACCCTTGAAACGTTCAATTCAGTGATGAGCTACATGCTTGAAGGAAATTACAGCCGCGATGTGGTGGTGATTGCTTTAGGAGGTGGTGTTATCGGTGACTTGGTCGGTTTTGCTGCCTCTTGTTACCAGCGCGGTATTGATTTCATTCAAATCCCGACGACCCTTCTTTCTCAAGTGGACTCTTCTGTTGGTGGTAAAACCGCAGTAAACCATCCTCTTGGTAAGAATATGATCGGCGCTTTTTACCAACCGAAATCTGTGATCATCGATACCAACTGTTTATCAACGCTTCCAGAGCGTGAGTTTGCAGCGGGCATTGCTGAGGTGATCAAATACGGCATCATTTACGATGAAGCCTTCTTTGATTGGTTGGAGCAGAATCTAGAGAAACTTTATCAACTTGATGAAGAAGCACTGATTACCGCGATTGCTCGTTGTTGTGCAATTAAGGCTGAAGTGGTGGCTCTAGATGAAAAAGAGTCAGGAATCAGAGCGTTATTGAACCTAGGTCATACATTTGGTCATGCGATTGAAGCAGAACTAGGCTATGGTAATTGGCTACATGGTGAAGCTGTGTCGTCAGGCACTGTAATGGCAGCTAAAACAGCTCAATTACAGGGACTGATCTCTCAGCAGCAACTTGAGCGAATTATTTCTATACTCAAGAATGCGAAACTACCAATCCATACGCCAGAAAGCATGTCTTTTGAAGACTTTATGAAGCACATGATGCGCGATAAAAAAGTGCTGTCTGGTCAGTTGCGTTTGGTATTACCAACAAGTATTGGTACTGCTGAAGTGGTTGCTGATGTGCCTCAAGACATCATTAAACAAGCGATCGATTTCTGCCGTACTCTTTAAATTTGGTTGTGAGGTTGCCTAGCTAAACTCTAGGCAACTGAAGCGTTTTACTGATCGATCTTATCAGTAGGGATCCCCAATGAGTTTGGCTCATGAATTAAGAGTATTAGAGTTAGAATCTCAAGTTGAGCTGCTAGAGCGCTTACAGCTTTTGACTAACTTTGGTTCAAACCTTGTGACGGTGGCGGGCAAAGCTGGCTCTGGCCGATCTTGGTTGGCTCAGCGTTATCTTGAAGCATGGTCGACAGAAAAAAATCAGTGTTTACTGCTTTGTCATCCAAGCCAAGACGATCAACAACGCCGTGCGCTCATTCTTAGCCAAATTGTTTCTGATCCCCTGTTTAATCAACATGATTCCTTATCGGATAGCCTAACAAGGTTACTGGATGGAGAACCGTGTAATGTGGTTATCGTCGTTGATGATGCCCAACGACTTTCTGAGCTATTGGTATCCGAATTATGGATGTTGGTACTGGAAGCTCAATCAAACCCTCAATGGACGATCAATATCGTTCTCTTCTCGGAACCTGGCCACTTAGATACGTTATTAACGCGTTTGAGCTACGGTCAACAACACAAACCTATCGATCTTGAGATCGATGACCTTTCGCAACCAGAAGCTGAACATTTCTTTGAATCACTGGTGATTCGATATGTTGATGATGAGTCTGAAACTTGCGTGCGACGTGCGTTTAATAAAGCGCAACCTCTGCCCGGTGAGTTAATGGCTTTAGGAGAATTGAAAGTGGAAAAAAGGATTATTATTCGCTCAATTATTGGCTCACCCATCAATATCGCGATTGTGGTGGCCTTGCTGTTGATTTTAATTGGTGGTGGTTATTGGTGGATGTTCAGTCAACCAACCCCTGACGATAAAGCGCAATCTCTTATCGCTCCGATTGAACAGACAGCTATCCCAACTTTTGAAGTGGAAAGTGGTACCGAGCAAGCTGGAATCGACGGAATGGACGATTCTGAAGCCGAAGCTGACATGAGTTATCAAGGTGCTGATGACGACAGATCATCTTTGCCACCGACTGTCGTTGAAGATACCGCGAGTGTTGGAGAAGTCGAACAAGATCAGCAGCGTGTCGTAATCACCTCTGATGTGGTTGATGCCTTGCTTGATGATAAACCTGAAAGTGCCGATACCAGTGCGATTGATGCTGCTGTTGAAGAAAACACAGGTGCCGCGGTGAGTTCGCAATCAGATGCAGACAAAGTGGAGTCACAGCCTTCAGCCGATGAAGCAACAGACCTAACACAGTCCACGCCACCGACTAAGAAAATTACATTCTCATTTTCTCGCGAAGAGTTACAAGCTATCTCTCCGCGAGCTTATACTTTGCAGTTGAGTGCGATGACCTCATTGGACGACGTACAGTCTTTCATTGAAGAGTATGACCTTGAGAACAAGGTTCGTATTTACCCAACACTTCGCAACGACACCAAGTGGTTTATTATCACTTATCAAGATTACCCAACGATTCAAGTGGCGAGAGACGCGGTAAGTGCGTTATCAAAACCCCTTCAACAGTTGGAACCTTGGGCAAAATCGATGAATCAAGTGCATCGAGAGATAGAACGTGCGAAATAACCCTGAGCTTAGCCTCAAAATATGTTACATTCCGCAGCCTTATTTTTGAGTTGATAGATAGAGCAGTAAATGAAAAAGCAGCGTGCCTTTCTAAAATGGGCTGGTGGTAAATATGGCCTAGTTGAAGACATCCAACGTCACCTGCCACCTGCTCGTAAATTGGTAGAACCGTTTGTCGGTGCCGGCTCAGTATTTCTGAATACTGACTTTGAACAGTACCTGCTTGCAGATATCAATCCCGATCTTATCAACCTGTACAACCTGCTTAAAACCGATCCTGAAACTTATATCACGGAAGCGAAGCGCTGGTTCTGTCCTGAGAACAACCGTAAAGAAGCCTTCTTAGATATTCGCGCTGAGTTCAATGGTACAGATAACGTCATGTATCGTTCATTGGCTTTCTTGTATATGAACCGATTTGGCTTCAATGGCCTATGTCGTTACAACAAGAAGGGCGGTTTTAACGTTCCATTTGGTTCTTATAAAAAACCTTACTTCCCAGAAGCTGAGCTGGAATTTTTTGCCGAGAAAGCGAAAAAAGCCACCTTCGTCTGTGAGGGATACCATGAAACCTTTAGCCGCGCGCGCAAAGGCTGTGTGGTTTACTGCGATCCTCCATACGCACCACTGTCGAACACGGCAAACTTTACCTCTTACGCAGGTAATGGCTTTAGCTTAGATGACCAAGCTGCACTGGCGGATGTTGCTGAAAAAGCAGCGATGGAACGAGGCATCCCTGTCTTGATCTCAAACCATGACACCACCTTAACGCGCCGTTTATACCATGGTGCAGAACTGAACGTGGTCAAGGTTAAGCGCACCATTAGCCGTAATGGCGCAGGGCGCAATAAAGTCGATGAGTTACTGGCACTTTTTCATAAAGAGAAAAACCAGCAACACGCTTCAGAAGAATTGTAGCGGCCAACATAACCCTCGAACTCATTAAATTGAGTGACCAACGGGTACTTTCATAAACTAATCTTTCGAACTGCTAGGATCTGCTTAGTTGCTTAGGTAGAATTGCACACCAAATAGTCTTGGAATTGAGTCTTGTATTTGTATATGAGATGTCACAAGGCGGTGATATTCGCAATTTACTCACTCTTAAGAGGTTTGGTATGAAAGATTTTCTAATCGCTCCATCGATTTTGTCTGCAGATTTTGCTCGTCTTGGTGAAGACGTAGAAAAAGTACTCGCAGCTGGTGCTGATGTTGTGCACTTCGATGTGATGGACAACCACTACGTACCTAACCTGACTTTTGGCGCGCCTATCTGTAAAGCGCTGCGCGACTACGGTATTACGGCTCCTATCGATGTTCACCTTATGGTTAAGCCAGTAGACAGCATCGTGCCTGAGTTTGCTAAAGCCGGCGCATCAATGATTACCTTCCACGTTGAAGCTTCAGAGCACATCGATCGCACTCTACAGCTAATCAAAGAGCACGGCTGTAAAGCGGGTGTGGTTCTTAACCCTGCAACGCCGCTTTCTTGCTTAGATTACATCCTAGACAAAGTAGACATGATTCTACTGATGTCTGTGAACCCAGGCTTCGGCGGTCAATCTTTCATTCCGCACACGCTAGATAAACTACGTGCTGTTCGTAAGCTGATTGATGAGTCAGGCCGTGACATTCGCCTTGAGATTGATGGCGGCGTGAAGGTTGATAACATCCGTGAAATCGCAGAAGCGGGCGCAGATATGTTCGTTGCGGGTTCAGCTATCTTCAATCAACCAGATTACAAAGAAGTGATTGATGAGATGCGTGCAGAGCTTGCAAAAGTAAACGCATAATCGTAAAACTACAGATAGATTGAATATTAAGGGGCTAATTTGCCCCTTTTTTACGTCTTATAGCTCAACTCATAAGACGAACATAATAAATAGGAAAGTAAGATGTCATTAAGCTCAATAAAACTGATCGCCTTTGATTTGGATGGAACCTTGTTAGACAGCGTGCCTGATTTGGCCGTTGCTGCTGATCAAGCTTGTCAGGAGTTGGGTTTCCCTTCAGTGAGCGAAGAACAAGTTCGCGACTACGTAGGTAATGGTGCTGATGTTCTTATCGGACGTTCACTCAGCCGTAACTTGACGGTTGACCCAAGCCTAGAGCCAGAGCTACTGAAAAAAGCACGCATCCTGTTTGATGATTTCTATGAGCAGGGCGGTCACAAGCTAAGTCACCTTTACCCATCGGTTAAAGAGACGCTGGCTGAGCTGGATAAAGCCGGCTTCACTATGGCGCTGGTTACCAACAAGCCATCGAAGTTTGTACCAGACGTACTGGCGCAACACGGTATTGATAAGTACTTTGTTGATGTGTTGGGTGGCGACTCTTTCCCAGAGAAAAAACCGAACCCAGTCGCTCTGAACTGGTTGCTAGAAAAGCACAATGTAAAAGCGGAAGAGATGTTGATGGTTGGCGATTCAAGCAACGACATTAAAGCGGCTAAGAATGCAGGTTGTCACTCGTTTGGTCTGACTTACGGTTATAACCACGGCGAGCCGATTTCAGCATCAAACCCTGACTATGTCGCGGATAACGTCGCGCAATTACTAGATGTCGTTCTAGTTTCAGCATAAAGCGGACAAAAGTTAGCTAACCTACTAGCAAAATACTTATCAATGAGTACACTGGATGAGCCGTACAGAAGAGCTGTGCGGCTTTTCTATATTTAAGTTAAGAAGCTAAGCGTTCAATAAACTTAGCGAATAAGCAAAGGAATTAAAACCATGAGCAAGCCCATCGTATTGAGTGGTGTTCAACCATCTGGTGAACTAAGTATCGGTAACTACTTGGGTGCTCTACGTCAATGGCAACAGATGCAAGATGATTACGATTGCCAATACTGTGTTGTAGACCTTCACGCAATTACGGTTCGCCAAGACCCGAAAGCACTGCATGAAGCGACTCTAGACGCACTAGCAATCTGTCTTGCTGTCGGTGTTGATCCAAAGAAGAGCACGCTATTTGTTCAGTCACACGTACCAGAGCATGCTCAACTTGGTTGGCTTCTTAACTGTTACACGCAAATGGGTGAACTGAGCCGTATGACTCAGTTTAAAGATAAGTCTGCACGCCACTCAAATGACGTAAACGTAGGCCTATACGACTACCCAGTGTTGATGGCTGCAGACATCCTGCTTTACGGTGCTCATCAAGTGCCTGTAGGTAGCGACCAGAAACAACACTTAGAGTTAGCGCGTGATATCGCAACTCGCTTCAACAACATCTACGGTCCTGAAACGCCAATCTTCCAAGTACCAGAACCTTACATTCCAACAGTGAATGCACGTGTAATGAGCCTGCAAGATGCGACGAAGAAGATGTCTAAGTCAGACGACAACCGTAAGAACGTGATTACTTTGCTAGAAGAACCTAAGTCGATCATCAAGAAGATCAACAAAGCGCAAACCGATGCAGAAACACCACCACGCATTGCTCACGATTGGGAAAACAAAGCGGGTATCTCTAACCTAATGGGTCTGTACTCTGCAGCGACAGGTAAAACGTTCGAAGAGATCGAAGCGCAGTACCAAGGCGTTGAAATGTACGGTCCGTTCAAGAAAGACGTAGGCGCAGCATTGGTTGAGATGCTTGAGCCGATTCAAGCTGAATATCACCGTATCCGTGCTGACCGTGCCTACATGGACGCAGTAATGAAAGCCGGTGCTGAAAAAGCCTCTGAACGTGCTGCAGTGACACTGAAAAAAGCATACGAAGCAGTAGGTTTTGTTACTCGCCCATAGGGTGAACTAACACAACTCGCTTGAGAATTTGAGCCCAAAGTAGCTGTTGTTTACTTTGGGCTTTTTCATGCCCATTCCATTTGTCTTCCTCGAAACCCCCTTGTTTGAATTGATAATTTACCCAGTATTTAGCTAGCATATCCATCGCTGTAATGCTGTGCAGATGATCTTATTTGGTACCCTCAAGCTTTATAAAATCACACTCGTTTCTATATATGTTGGAAATATATAACGTGCCAAACAATTGATGATTCCAAAGTGATAAGTTCCTCATTTTCTTGCCAACTGACTTATTCCTTTCATAAATAAACCTGATAGTTACCACAAAATACATGACTGCCCATAGATGGCAGTGACTATAACTCGATGAACTCAGGTGAAACGGATGGCTCTTTTACACAAACCTTCATTGCTAGCAGTGGCAATTGGTAGCTTGTTAACTACAAGCGCACACGCTGATTTGTTTATTTCACAATATGTGGAAGGCGGCAGCTATAACAAAGCGGTTGAGATTGCCAATAGTGGCGATAGCAGCATTAGTTTAGATGGTTACTCTTTGGCGAAATCTGCCAATGGCAACGGATCATGGGGTGCCACTTTACCTTTAGATGGACACGTTTTAGCACCCGGTGAAGTACTCGTGGTCGCACATTCTAGTGCGAGTGATGAGATTAAAGCTCAAGCTGACATCATTAATGCCTCTATCGCCAATCATAATGGTGACGACCCGCTGGCTATCTTGAATTCAGACGGCTCGGTACATGATGTTGTTGGTTTGATGGGCGATGTGGACTGGGGCAAAGATGTTACTTTGGTTCGTGCGACACAAACACCTTCTGCGACGTTTGATGCTTCACAATGGGTATCGCTACCAAAAGACAGCATTGAAGGCCTAGGTTCACTAGACAGCGTTGAACTGCCAGAAGCGTTCACTTGTACACAAGATGGCTCTGACCCAGTATTCACCACCATTCAAGAAATCCAAGGTGAGGGCGCTACATCGCCATTCATCGATGACTACCCATACATCACCGACGATGAATATTTCGTAAAAGGTGTGGTAAGTGCGGTAACAACAGGCCTAACTAAAGGCTTCTACCTGCAAGCACTTGAGGATGATTTCAACTCAAGCACTTCTGAGGGTCTATTTATTCATACCAACCAGTCGAGCTCAGAGCTAGTAGCCGGTGATGTAGTGTGTGTGAAAGGCAAGGTTCAAGAATACTACAGCCACACTCAGCTGAAAGTAGAAAACAACCAATGGCTAAAACAGGGCGAGCGGCAGGCACCTGAAGCTACGGCGATTGAAGTGCTAGACAGTGACGAGAACTTCGCTGCAACGCTTGAACGCTACGAAGGCATGTTGGTGAAAACAACCGAAGCGCTTGATATGCGTGTGACGCGTACCTTTGGTTATGACTACGCAGGTCGTCGTAACAACATGGTACTGGCGCATGAGCGTATTAACATGCAGCCGAACCAGCTTTTCGCCGCGGGATCTGACGAAGCGAAGCAGCAAACTGAAGACAACGCAGACCGCCGTCTTTTCGTTGAAACCGATCAAAAAGCGGCTGATGGACAAGTCCCTTTCTACCCAGATTTTGGCCGCACTGATATCGATCAAGATGGTTCAACAGAAGATTACATCCGCATTGATGACACCATTGTTGGCCTAGAAGGCGTGCTGACTTACAGCTACGGTGAGTACCGTTTAATTGCGACTAACCAGATCTCGGCTGAAAACTATGTGCGTAACGATCCGCGTACCGACAAACCAGACATGGATGAAGGCGACCTACGTATTGCGACCTTCAACGTATTGAACTACTTCAACTCTCCATTTGGTGGCGACGCGAATCAGCACGGCAATAACCGTGGCGCGAACACCATCACTGAGTTTGAGATGCAGCAAGAGAAGATTGTGAACGCGATTCTTCGCTTAGATGCAGACATCATTGGCTTGATGGAAATTGAGAACAACGGCTTTGGTGAAGGTTCTGCCATTCAACAGCTTGTGAATCAGTTGAATGATCGCATTGAGCGTAAGAAAGACCGTTATACGTTTGTCGCAGTTGATTCAAATGAAGATGGTGTAACCGACGAGATGGACTCGATTGGTACTGACGTAATCACAACGGGTGTCATCTATCGCAAGAAGGTAGTGAAGCTTAAAGACAGCCGCGTTATCGCGATGCCAAGCCAGCAAGCACCAGAGGTGTTAGACGATTCAGGTAAGGTGATTGAAGATGGTAAGAACTACCAGCGTGACTCGTTAGCGCCAACCTTCAAGGTTAAAGGTACCAAAGAGAAACTCACCGTAGCGATTAACCACTTTAAATCGAAAGGCTCTAAGTGTTGGGAAGATGCAGCACCGGTTGAACAGGGCGGTCAAGGTGGTGTTGATGCCGACAAGCAAGGCTCATGTGAGAACTTCCGCGTAGCTGCGGCGGTGGCACTGGGCGAAGCACTCGATGGCATTGAAGGTCATAAAGTGATTCTGGGTGATATGAATTCGTATGGCATGGAAGATCCAATGTTGGTGCTAACGGATTACTCTGAAGAGAAATACGGAAAGCAAATTAAAGCGGCGCGTAACACTTACATTGATGGTGTTGAACAGTTTGGTGATAGCGGTGCGGTGATTACTAAGAACTACGGTTACATTAATGCTGTAGCTCAAAAGCACCCAGACAGCTGGAGCTACTCATACAATGACGAAGTGGGCGCACTGGATCACCTGTTGATCAGCGACAGCCTGAAAGACATGGTGGTGGATGCAACGGACTGGCACATTAATGGTGGTGAATCGACGTTGTTTGACTACAACGAAGAGTACAAAGGCGATCTGCCTAAGTACCAAGATCACTTCCGTTCATCGGATCATGATCCTGCGGTTCTTGAGTTAAGAGTCGGCGGTTCATTCGGCTTGGGTGCATTGATGTCATTGTTTGGCCTGGCAATGTGGCGTCGTCGCAAGTAGCTCAATCACAAATAGATTGGCTTGCTATACAAGCAGGCCAATTCAGATAACTTAAGGCTATCTGTAAACAATTAAGGTCAACTTAGGTTGGCCTTAATTATTGGCGAAATGCAGTTTCCACTTGCCTTTCGCCATGGGTATTGCACAATACCGCCCCTATATCTCCCAATCATTTAGTATTTAGCAAACGATTTCGACCCATGTTACTTATCATCGATAACTACGACTCTTTTACCTATAACTTGTATCAGTATTTCTGTGAGTTAGGGGTCACTGTAAAAGTTGTTCGCAACGATGAGATTGATATTGCGGGTATTGAATCGCTGAATCCTAGCCATCTTGTTATCTCGCCAGGTCCTTGTACGCCTGATGATGCGGGAATCTCTCTACAAGTCATTGAACACTTCGTGGGTAAACTGCCGATCTTAGGTGTGTGTCTTGGTCATCAAGCCATTGCTCAAGTGTTTGGTGGTGAAGTAGTGCGAGCCAGACAAGTGATGCACGGTAAAACCTCTCCGATCCGCCACAACGGTAAGAGTGTTTTTCAAGGTCTCAATAACCCTCTGACTGTGACTCGTTACCACTCTTTAGTGGTGAAAAACGGCACATTACCAGACTGTTTTGAGCTGACGTCTTGGACGGAATTTGAAGATGGTAGCATGGATGAGATCATGGGTTATCAACACAAAACCTTGCCGATTGATGCGGTGCAATTTCACCCTGAGTCGATTAAAACAGAGCAAGGACACCAGCTTCTCGCTAACTTCTTAGCGCGTTGAGTGTTTAAATTTGACCCTTTCTCCGTCTAAATAAGCCAGTTAAACCTGTTAGCCCATTCGTTAAGCGTTTAAATTCGGGCGCTACGCGTCTCTTACTCCTCTGACGCTGATCACTTTTTATAACATTTCTCCCTCTTAAGGCTAAGTTTTTAGCCTATGCAAAATTATTCGCCTTATTTCGTCTCGAACCCAATATACCGCAATGCCAGTAAGGCTTTGCCGTTGCAGGTTATACGTTTAGGTAAAAAAAGCTTCATAAAACAGATTGATTGATGCATAAATAGTCATAGGTAGTGACGTTTAGCTGGTTGTTAGGGATAGCTAAAGAATAATCTACTATTGAAAACGTTAATTAAATGTAAATATAATGCTGCGGCGGGATTATGGCGAGAGAAAATATCTTTGTCTCACTTATGAACCAGTACGCTTATTTGCGAAGCTTGCGGTATCGAGAAGGAATGTACGATGACAGTGGAAAATAAAGTAGAACGTAGTCTGTTTAATGAGGTGATGGTGCCTTGTTATAACCCAATGGAAATGATCCCAGTAAAAGGGGAAGGCGCACGCGTTTGGGACCAACAAGGCCGAGAGTATATCGACTTTGCTGGTGGTATCGCTGTGAGCTGTTTGGGTCACTGTCACCCAGCAATGGTTAATGCTGTTACCGAGCAAGCAAACAAGATTTGGCACCTAAGTAATGTAATGACTAACGAACCTGCACTGCGTCTAGCGAAGAAGCTAACTGACGTATGTTTTGCAGAAAAAGTATTCTTTGCGAACTCTGGTGCAGAAGCGAACGAAGCAGCACTTAAGCTAGCTCGTCGTTGGGCTGCGGATGTTCACGGTCCTGAGAAATCTGAAATCATTGCATTCAAGCAAGGTTTCCACGGTCGTACTTTCTTTACTGTAACCGTTGGTGGTCAAGAAGCTTACTCAGATGGCTTCGGTCCAAAACCTGGCGATGTAACTCACCTACCTTACAACGATATTGCCGCTCTAGAAGCGCATATCTCTGATCGCACTTGTGCCATCATGATGGAACCTCTGCAAGGCGAGGGCGGTATCATCTCTCCAACGGCTGAGTTCGTGAATACGGTTCGTGAACTGTGTGACAAGCACAATGCATTGTTGATTTTTGATGAAGTACAAACAGGTAATGGTCGTACTGGTAACTTCTATGCTTACCAAGGTCTGGGCGTGACGCCAGACATTCTAAGCACAGCGAAGTCTCTAGGTGGCGGTTTCCCTATCGGCGCAATGCTGACGACGTCTGAACTGGCTACACACCTTAAGGTTGGTACGCACGGTTCTACATACGGTGGTAACCCACTGGCGTGTGCGGTAGCTGAAGCAGTGGTTGACGTAGTTAGCCAACCTGAGACTCTAGAAGGCGTAAAAGAGCGTGAAGCGCTATTCCGTGATGGTCTAACTAAGATTAACGACAAATACCAAATTTTCAGTGAGATTCGTGGTAAAGGCCTATTGTTAGGTGCTGCACTGAATGACGAATGGCAAGGGCGTGCGCGTGACGTATTAGTAGCAGCAGGCGAGCAAGGCCTAATGGTACTGGTTGCGGGTGCAAACGTGGTTCGTTTTACTCCATCACTGGTTATCACTAAACAAGAAATTGAAGAAGGTTTATCAAAACTAGACAAAGCAATCGCTACGCTAGTTTAGCCTGAGCGGCGTCATAGGAATGATCGCCACTAGAGCGATCCCATGACGTTCTGCTAAAGGCCCAAGCTTCTGGTTTTGGGCCTATTTTGCATCTGGAGGGAATATTGATGCTAGTTGTTCGCCCAATAAAACTATCTGATTACGATGCGCTGCATACCTGCGCCGTTGAGTCAGGACACGGATTCACATCTCTTCCGGTTAACGAAGAACTGTTAACTAACCGTATTACTCACTCTGAATACAGCTTTGCCAAACAAGACGTGACTGAACCTGGTGACGAAGGCTACCTAATGGTTGGCTTCGACACAGAAACCGGTGAAGTTGCTGGTACCACAGGCATTGAAGCTTCAATTGGTTGGGACGTTCCGTTTTACTCTTACCACATCAGTAAAGTGGTTCACTCATCGCAAAAGCTTGGCGTGAATAACGTGGTGAAGCTGCTGACTTTCGGTAATAACTACACAGGCTGCAGCGAAATTTGTACGCTGTTCTTACGTCCTGATTACCGCAAAGGCTTAAACGGTCGACTGATGTCTAAGTGTCGTTTCCTACTGATGGCTGAGCACCCAGAGCGTTTCTCAAAAACGATCTTTGCTGAGATGCGTGGTGTATCAGATGCGGAAGGCAATTCTCCTTTCTGGCAATGGCTGCAAGAACATTTCTTCTCGATTGACTTCACGCTTGCCGATTACCTAACCGGTATTGGTAAGAAAGGCTTCATTGCTGACCTAATGCCTAAGCTACCTATCTACGTGAACCTACTGAGCAAAGAAGCTCAAGCTGTGATCGGAGAGGTTCATGACAATACGCGCCCTGCACTTAAGTTGCTGGAACGTGAAGGTTTCACCAACCGTGGCTATGTCGACATCTTTGATGGGGGCCCAACGGTTGAGTGTGATCTAAGAAATATCGAATCTGTGCGTCACTCAATTCGAGCACAGGTTCAAATTGCAGAGCACTCTAGCTCTAAAGACTTCCTAATTGGTAATACCTCGTTTGAGAACTTCCGCGCAGTAGCCGCGAAAGGTGCGTATGACCAAGCAAGCGACACAGTGATTTTATCATCTGAAGTAGCAAGCGCTCTTGAAGTAAAAGAAGGCGAATTCGTTCGCATGTTGGCTCAATAAGAGCGGCGATTATCTGTCGAAGATTTTAAGGATAGAAGTATGACTCAGTGGATAGCAGGACAATGGGTGGCAGGTCAAGGTGACGCCATGGCATCAGTAAGCCCATACAATAATGAAGTAGTATGGCAGGGTGATAGCGCAACTCCTGCACAGGTTGAATCTGCAGTAGCAGCGGCTCGTGAAGCCTTCTTAGTTTGGAAAAAACTGAGCTTTGCCGAGCGTGAAGCGATCGTGTTGAATTTTGCTGAGAAAGTTAAAGAGAACAGCGAAGAAATAGCACAAATTATTGCAAAAGAGACGGGGAAACCGATTTGGGAAACGCGTACTGAAGCGGGCGCGATGGCGGGCAAAATTGCTATCTCTATTCGTGCTTACCATGAACGTACTGGTGAAGCTTCACGTGAAGCTGCAGGCAACCAAATTGTACTGCGTCATCGTCCATTAGGCGTAATGGCAGTATTTGGTCCTTATAACTTCCCTGGTCATCTACCTAACGGTCATATTGTTCCAGCACTGCTATCGGGTAATACCGTGGTATTTAAGCCGTCAGAGCAGACACCTTGGACGGGTGAGTTTGCGATGAAACTATGGCAAGAAGCTGGCCTTCCTGCTGGCGTAATTAACCTAGTACAAGGTGCCAAAGAGACAGGTATCGCACTGGCTGATGCTAAAGGCCTTGATGGCGTGCTGTTCACAGGTAGTGCCAATACCGGTCATATCCTGCATCGTCAATTCGCGGGCCAACCGGGCAAGATGCTGGCACTAGAAATGGGCGGCAACAACCCTATGGTGATCAGCGACCAATACGGTGATGCAGACGCAACGGTATACACTATCATCCAATCAGCTTTCATCAGTGCGGGTCAACGTTGTACATGTGCACGTCGCTTGTATGTTCCAATAGGAGATAAGGGCGATCAACTACTGGATAAGCTCGTTGCTGCGACCTTGAAAATTCGTGTCGATCAGCCATTCGCTGAGCCAGCACCCTTCATGGGCCCACAGATCTCTGAAGCTGCGGCTAAGTTCATTCTGGACGCACAAGCGAATCTGCAATCGTTAGGCGGTGTAAGTCTAGTAGAAGCAAAAGCGGGTCAAGCGGCGTTTGTTTCTCCTGGTATTATCGACGCAACCAACATTGCTGAACTGCCGGATGAAGAGTACTTTGGTCCATTGCTACAAGTGGTCCGTTATCAATCGCTAGAGCAAGCGGTTGAGCTAGCTAACGACACACGCTTTGGTTTATCTGCTGGCTTAGTATCAACAGATGATTCTGAATGGGAATACTTTGTTGACCATATCCGTGCGGGCATTGTTAACCGTAACCGCCAGCTAACAGGCGCAAGTGGCGATGCTCCATTTGGTGGTCCAGGTGCTTCGGGCAACTTACGCCCAAGTGCTTACTACGCGGCTGACTACTGTGCTTACCCTATGGCTTCAATGGAAGGTGGCGAAACTCAACTTCCGGCAACGTTTAGCCCAGGTATTGAGCTTTAATTTAGGCTAATGAGTCTTAGGCTTATGCGTTAAGTTTGAAATAGGAAGCGGTGCTATCGCTTCCTTTTTCCATCACGCCCAACACCTAGATTGGGCGGTAGATAATAATAGAAAAGTATGTCACAGGCTGATGGCTGCTGACTCTGTGTCTCAGCCTCTCCCTTTCTAATCCAAATTACTAGCTTGCTAGAACCTCTGACAAGGAGTCACCATGACGCCCGATCTACTCTTTAAATCACTTTGGGACGATTACATTCACAGGCTTTGTCCATCGGCTGAGAAAGTACATCACTTGCTGAAAGAAGACGAAGCTCTGATTAATGATCACATTGCACTGCGTACTTTCAATGTTGCTCCGCTAGGTATTGAAACATTGGCTAAGCCTTTCCTTGAGCTAGGTTATAAAGCGTGTGGCGATTACTTGTTTGAGAGTAAGAAGCTAGTCGCGAAGCATTACGAGCACCCAGATCCAAATCAACCTAAAGTGTTCATTAGTGAGTTGAAGGTCGAAGAGTGTTCAAGTGACTTACAACAGATCGTTGCTAAATTGGTTGAGCAAGTCGACGTAAGCAAGCTTCAAGGCCATGAATTCTTATTTGGTGGTCGTCTATGGGACTTGAGCTTCGCAGATTTCCAAGTGCTTGCAAAAGAAAGTGAATACGCGTCTTGGCTCGCAGCTCATGGTTACGGTGCCAACCACTTTACAGTGAGCGTTAATCAACTCGATGCTTTTGATGAAGTGCAGGCAGTGAATGATTATTTGAGCGAATCAGGCTTCACGATCAATGCATCTGGTGGCCAGGTTAAAGGCTCTCCAGAGGTCTTATTAGAGCAATCATCAACAATGGCAGATAAAGTCCCAGTTTCATTTGTTGAGGGCAATGAGATGATTCCTGGAGGCTTCTATGAGTTCGCTAAGCGTTATGCGATGGCTAATGGTGAGCTTTATACCGGTTTTGTGGCAGCATCGGCTGACAAGATCTTCGAAAGCACTAACGGTTAAAGAAAGATACGAGTACGGACTTTACCCTAAAGATGCAGATAGGCTTCGCTTCGAGAGTGTTTGCGCTTCGAAGCTGTAGGTGTTTCATTCGTATTTTCTTTGTAGATCTTTAGAAAACAAAAAAGCCACCAAATTTGCATTTGGTGGCTTTCAAATTTTAGGCTCAGTTAATCGAGATTAACGAGTGCCATATACCACGATAGTTTTACCGTGTGCAGAAATTAGGTTCTGCTCTTCTAGCATCTTCAAGATACGACCAACTGTCTCACGAGAACAACCAACGATCTGGCCAATCTCTTGGCGAGTGATCTTGATTTGCATGCCGTCAGGGTGAGTCATTGCATCTGGTTGTTTTGCTAGGTTTAGTAGCGTTTGTGCGATACGACCAGTTACGTCAAGGAACGCTAAGTCACCAACTTTTTGGCTAGTTACTTGTAGACGGTTTGCCATTTGCGCTGATAGACGCATTAGGATGTCTGGGTTCACTTGGATAAGTTGACGGAATTTCTTGAAAGAAATTTCAGCTACTTCACAAGGAGATTTTGCACGAACCCAAGCTGTACGCTCTTGGTCTTCTTCGAATAAGCCTAGCTCACCGATGAAGTCGCCTTGGTTTAGGTAAGAAAGAATCATTTCCTTACCTTCTTCGTCTTTGATAAGAACTGCCACAGAACCTTTAACAATGTAGTACAAGGTTTCTGCCTTTTCACCAGCATGAATCAAAGTACTTTTTGATGGGTACTTATGAATATGACAGTGTGAAAGGAACCACTCTAATGTTGGATCGGTTTGAGGTTTACCTAGAACCATAATATCTCACTTCCTCTGCAGGGTATGCTTGCCGCTTTCCGTATTTTAGCTAAGCCTGGATTGACTTGTAGGATAAGAGCACTCGTTGAGCGCTGCAAGCTATCTTGTGTTTCGTTTAAGAATAGTATCCTTTTTCAGGTACTATTTCTTGATTTTAATCGTGACCAAGCTACGATTTTTTACGCAAAATTGTGCACATGATCACGGTATGAAAAGTAATCAACCAGAATGGTGCTCTGTTAACCAATTTTTCCGGTTTCGATGAGTTGTTGTAGGATCGGCCTTACAATGAGCTCCATAGCAAAACTCATCTTCCCTCCTGGTACCACAAGCGTGTTGTGGCGAGACATAAATGAGCCATCAATCATAGCTAAAAGGTAAGGGAAATCGACGTTTTTGATGCCGCGCAAACGTATAACAACGAAGCTTTCGTCTAAACTTGGGATCCCTTTAGCGTTGAGAGGGTTTGATGTGTCTACCGTTGGAACACGCTGAAAGTTTATGTGAGTACGCGAAAACTGAGGAGTAATGTAGTTAAGGTAATCATCCATCGAGCGAACAATCGAGTCCATTACTGCTTCACGAGAATGACCACGATCGCGTGTGTCGCGAACGAATTTCTGGATCCATTCTAAGTTGACGATAGGTACCATGCCGATCAGCAAGTCGACGTGTTGAGAAACATTGATATCGCCATCAACCACACCGCCGTGCAGGCCTTCGTAAAACATCACATCTGAATTTTCTGGGATCTCTTGCCATGGCGTAAAGGTGCCTGGCATTTGATTGTAAGGAACGGCTTCATCGAACGTGTGCAGGTAGCTACGTACCTTGCCTGTACCTTCGTTACCGTATTTACGGAAGAACTCTTCTAGCGCACCAAAGTCGTTGGCTTGTGGACCAAAGTAGCTGATGTGCTTACCTTGCTCGCGCGCTTTACGGATCTCGACATCCATCTCTGGTCGAGTGAAGCGATGGAAACTATCCCCTTCAACCCAAGCGGCCTTCACGTCCATCATATTGAACATTTTACGGAAGGCTTCTGAGGTGGTGGTGGTGCCGGCTCCTGATGAACCCGTCACCGCAATAATTGGATGTTTAGCGGACATGACAACCCTTGTCTTTTGAGTAACTTACTTGTTAGCAATCGTTTACCACTATAACACGGCTCCTTTATGAGCGCAGCCTAGAAGCGTTTTGTGACTTGAATATCAACGGTTTCATGCAGCTCAGAAAATACGATACTGACTTCTCCTGAGGCTAATTGATGTTTCACTTGGTCAATCTTGTTTTGCAATGAAACCTCTACATCACCGTAGTCTGTACCTTCACGCAGCACGAACTCTTTGATGAGGTTTTCCAGTGTTTCTGGTGCAATGTCTTGCCATGGGATGATCATAAATACTTCTCTCTTTTATGTTCATGGATATGTTGATAACTATGTTTATTAATTAGTAATGTTTTTACTTCTATTTACTAAGGCTCGGTCATTATGCCGAATCTTGGATACTTTCATAGTAGGCTGGCAATGCTTCTTCTAGCCAAAACCTGGGCTTGAGCGTGCTACCGGTAATGAACCCCACATGGCCACCTTTCTGAAACAGGCGATAATCAATATTGTCTGGTAGTACGAATTTTGGAATAACATCATCAGTCATGAAAGGATCGTCTTTAGCATGAATGATCTGAGTCGGTAGCTTAATCTTATTCAGTTTTGGAAGCGCTGAACATTGAGCATAGTAGTCTTGAGCATTCTTAAATCCATGCAGAGGCGCAGTGATCCTTTCATCAAACTCATACAGTTTGTCTATTTTTTTGATGGTTTCAGCGGAGATACCTATTTTTTCTTGTAACAGCTTAACCTTTTTCAAGGCATTCGATTTGAGTGAGTTGAGCAGGTATTTTTTATAGAGCCTAGAGAAGCCTCTTTCAATACGACTGGAGCAGCAAGCTAAATCAAAAGGAGCAGAAACTATCGTTGCCGCCGACAGTAATGGGTCGTCCGCATACTCAGCCAAGTAGTTCGCCAGCATGTTTCCGCCTAGAGATATACCAACCGCAACCTTTGGGTTATTGGGAAATTGCGCGTGTAAGTGTCGTAGAAAGAAACGAGCATCTTCTACTTCTCCTGAATGGTACGCGCGAGCCAAGCGATTCGGTTTTCCGCTGCATCCTCTAAAGTGCATCATCACGGATAACCAACCATCTTTAGCAAACGCATTCATCAGTCCATTGGCGTAAGGGCTTTCAAAGCTGCCTTCCAAACCGTGGAATAGAACGAAAATGGGCTTATTATTCGCATCTCCTCTGCTTTTATTATCACTATTGGGGCTATCTCCCTTCGGGTCCTCGCTCCATGCAAGGTCGAGGAAATCACCGTCGGGAGTTTCTAAGGTTTGCCATTGAGGATCAAATAACGCCTGCTTTCTAATAAACCGTGGCACTAAGGTTTGTAAGTGCGGATTAGAGAGACCAGCCGCTGCGGTAAAT
This sequence comes from Vibrio sp. 10N.247.310.23, assembly GCF_041467155.1. Taxonomy (NCBI): domain Bacteria; kingdom Pseudomonadati; phylum Pseudomonadota; class Gammaproteobacteria; order Vibrionales; family Vibrionaceae; genus Vibrio; species Vibrio sp. 10N.247.310.23. The sequence continues at coordinate 139,358 of NZ_JBFSTZ010000004.1, forward strand.
ATTGTCATAAAACAGTCCATGCTTCTTTTATGGGCTTTGATAAAGTGTTGAGCTTTTAGTGAAACGCCCATGTTTTTATTTGAGCTTGGTTGATTCTCGGCATAAGCGCAAGAGTTTCACTCATACAGGTTTCAAAACAGGTTGTAGGTAACTGGTTGAATACTATCGAGGTTAAGCTCTATATATTGCTAATAATCCGAGCCACCATCGCGTGAACACGAAGAACGATAGTCCCCAATAAGCTTGGATCTTGATCTAACAAAAGGAAAAGGGAATGCCTTAGGGCTGAGGGGCTGGTTCAGAAAAAGCAACATAGAGGTTTTCTGCCCCTAATAATCGACAGTATTGAAAAGCGAGAGGCGCTTGTTGGTTTGCGAAAAGCTGAAGAGAGTTTATGTAGTCGACGAGATCAGATTGTTGTTGTTTCTCTAGTTGTAATTCGAACTGTAAGGCTTCACGGTAGAGTGAATCAACAACGTGTGCTTTGAGATGCTTACGTAGCTCTCGATAACTATGAAGCAGGGTTTCAGAGCGGCTCAAGCACTGTTGAACTTTGTGCCACTCTTCTTCGGCAAAAGACAATTGCTGCTCATCAAGCCATTTGAGCAGCAGCAGTAGATTGACGTTGCCGTGAAACTGGTTTTGTAAAGCTAGGCACGCATCCTTTACACCACGCACACTGTAATACTGAAGGCTAAATTGCCATAGTCGTTCCAGTGTTAGTGATATTGGGGCGTGCTCTGGGCTCATAAGCTATCCATATCCTGTTCCATCTGCTCAAGCTCTTCTTGAGTGGACATCCAATCCATTTCAACTTCTTCTAGCTGTGACTTACTGCTCGCTTGGAGAGCGAGTACTTTATTCAGTTTAGCCTTATTTTCAGCTTCATACAGTGAAGTGTCGGATAATTCTTGCTCGGCTTCTTCAAGAGCCAACGTTAATTTATCCATCTGCTTTTCAAATTGACTCAGCTTTTTACGAATTGGTGCCGTTAGTTTACGGAACTCTGCTTCTTTACGTTTCTGATCTTTTTTTGCTGCCGCACTGTTGGCGCCGTCTTTTGCTGGTGCCAATGCTTGTGCTTCTTTGCGTTCAACTTTCTGCTGTTCGGTTAGCCACTTGTAGTAATCGCTTAGGTCACCATCAAACGGTGCAACTTGACGGTCGTGTACCAAATACAAATCATCGGTAGTCGCACGGAGTAGGTAACGGTCATGCGATACGATAACCATTGCGCCTTCAAACGTCTGCAATGCAAACGTCAGCGCCTGACGCATGTCGAGATCCAAGTGGTTGGTTGGTTCATCGAGCAGCAAAAGATTCGGTTTTTGCCATACTAGTAGCGCCAGAACTAAACGCGCTTTTTCACCGCCTGAGAAGGGGGCTACTTTATCGAGCGCTTTTTCACCTTGGAAACCGAAGCTACCTAGGTAATCACGCAGTTGTTGCTCTGTGTGTTTAGGGGCAATCTGCATCATGTGTTGCAGCGGTGTTTCTTCTGGGTGCAGCGTCTCTAATTGGTGCTGTGCAAAGTAACCCATCTTAACGCCTTGTGAATAGCTCAGTTCACCACCTTGCTGTTTCAGTTCGCCAGAAAGGAGTTTAATCAGCGTTGACTTACCAGCGCCATTTCGGCCAAGTAGACCAATACGACTGCCCGGTACTAGGTTCAAGCGAATCTTCTCTAGAATCAGGTTGTCATCGTAACCCGCAGAGACTTCATCCATCATCATGATTGGATTTGGTAGCGCGTCTGGTTCTCTAAACTCAAAGCTGAATGGGTTATCAAATTGAGCGGGCAGCACTTGTTCCATTTTCTCTAATGCTTTGATACGGCTTTGCGCTTGGCGAGCTTTTGAGGCTTTGTAGCGGAAACGGTCAATGTAGCTCTGCATATGAGACATTTGTTTCTGCTGTTTTTGGTACATCGCTTGTTGCAGGATCAGTTTTTGCGCGCGTTGAGTTTCGAACGATGAGTAGTTGCCGGTGTATTCATTGAGCAGCTGGTTTTCAACATGCACGATGCGGTTGACGATAGGATCCAAGAAATCTCTATCGTGCGAGATAAGAACGAGTGTGCCAGGGTAGTTTTGTAACCAGCGTTCTAGCCACATTACTGCGTCTAAATCCAAGTGGTTGGTTGGCTCATCGAGTAGCAGTAGGTCACTGCGGCACAATAGGGCTTGCGCTAAGTTCAAACGCATACGCCAACCACCCGAGAACTGGGTTAGGTTCCATGTCATTTGTTCTTGGCGAAATCCTAAGCCATCCAATAGCTCAGCAGCACGTGCTTTGATGCTGTAACCACCAATGGTTTCAATTTTGCCGTGGATCTCTGCTACTAATGTGCCGTTGTCGGCTTGTTCAGCTTTCTCTAGTTGATCTTCAAGGCCGCGATATTCACGGTCGCCATCAATCACGTATTCAATCGCTGTTCTTTCTAGTGCTGGCGTTTCTTGAGCAACCCAAGCCATTTCCCAATGGGCTGGTTTACTGAATGAGCCAGCATCAATAGACAGCTCGTCTTTAATTAAGGCGAACAGCGTAGATTTACCACAGCCGTTTTTACCAACCAAACCGATCTTGTCGCCAGGATGAAAAGTCGCAGATGCTTGGTCGAGGAGTGGCTTACCGCCGCGTAGCAATTGAATATCAGAGAAAGTAATCATATAGAGGTAGCATAGAAATTAGAGGTGAACAGACGCCTGCATAGTAGGCTGAATCCAGATAAAAGTCGATCACAATGCAATTTGCGTTATGATGCCAATAACATATTAATAACTTTTATTTAAATTCTAGTGGCCTTGCCACCGTTTAGCCCTTAAAGGAATGTTTCAAAGGAATGAGTATTACTCCCTCGATAGACAAACCCGTGCCAAAGGTATTAGTGATCTATGCGCACCCAGAGCCGCAAACCTCTATCGCTAACCAGATCATGGTTAAAAAGATAGAGTCGCTTGGGAATGTTAAAATCCACGATCTTTATGCCCTCTATCCTGACTTCTTTATTGATGTGCCTTATGAGCATGAACTGCTTCTGCAGTACGATGTGATTGTATTCCAACATCCTTTGTTTATGTACTCATGCCCTTCGTTATTGAAGGAATGGTTTGACCGAGTATTAGGCAAGGGCTTTGCGTTTGGTGAGCAAAGTGCACTTAAGGGTAAGCATTGGCGCAGTGTTATCACCACGGGTGGTAAAGAAGAGGCGTTTGGTGCTGCAGGCTATAATAAGTATCCCTTACAAGAGATCTTGCAACCGTTTGAGCTAACTGCCGCTTTGTGCCAGATGCACTGGATGTCACCTTTAGTTTTACATTGGGCTCGAAATGTCTCGGATATGACGCGTTACCAACACGCTGAAGAATATCGAAATTGGTTGCGAGATCCGCTACAAGATATAGGAGCAAATGATGGCTCTGACTAATGATTTCCTACAAAGTAGCGCTATATTTTTAGCGGCGGCTGTGGTTGCGGTTCCTATCGCACAGCGCGCCGGTTTGGGTTCAGTACTCGGTTACCTATTAGCAGGTGTGGCAATTGGCCCATGGGGGCTGGGCTTAATCAGTGATGTAGAGGCGATTCTGCACTTCTCCGAATTCGGGGTGGTACTGCTGCTCTTCCTGATTGGTTTAGAGCTTAACCCGAAAAAACTGTGGCAGATGCGAGCCCCCATTCTCGGGTTGGGCGGCGCACAAGTGCTGATCACCACTCTGATTATTACCGCCATCGCCTGTCTATTTGGATTAACTTGGCAAACCAGCCTCGTGATAGGTATGGGTTTAGCGTTGTCTTCGACAGCCATTGCTTTACGCGTTATTGAAGAGCGAGAGCTTGGTGGCAAAGAAGCCGGGCAGTCAGGCTTTGCAGTACTGCTTTTCCAAGATATCGCCGTTATTCCAATGTTGGCAATGTTGCCTTTGCTTGCGGGTAATACCGGCGGTAGCTGGGCTGACATGTTATGGATGCTGGGTGGTGTGATTGGTCTGCTGGTCGGTGGTCACTTCTTGTTGAGACCACTTTTCCGATACGTAGTGATGAGTGGTGTGCGTGAGTTATTCACCGTCGCGGCGCTGTTACTTGTGATTGGTATTGCTGTGATCATGCAACGGATTGGCTTGTCGATGGCATTAGGTACCTTCCTAGCGGGCGTACTTCTGGCTGAAAGTGAATATCGACACGAGCTTGAGATCGCGATTGATCCATTCAAAGGTTTACTGCTTGGTCTGTTCTTTATCTCTGTGGGTATGGCGGTAAACCTAGGTCTACTGGCAGAAAGCCCATTCGCAATACTTATTGCAGTGTCGTCGCTAGTCGTATTGAAAGGTTTGGTGCTGTATGCGCTGGCTCGTATCTTCGGCACTCAAGCTAAAGCACGCAGCCGAATGGCGATGATCCTTAGCCAAGGTGGTGAGTTCGCTTTCGTTATTTTTACTGCGGCGAGTGCTCAAGGCATCTTAAGTGGCGAACAAGTGTCGTTCTTACTGGTGGTTGTGAGCCTTTCTATGGTGACCACGCCATTGATGCTTAAACTGCAAGACCGATTCTTTGCACGTCAGCTTAATCAAATCAGTGAAAGTGCGATGTCTTCGGATGTGGTTGATCGCAGCCCTCGAGTGATTATTGCGGGCTTTGGTCGTTTTGGTCAGATCATTGGTCGTCTGATGTATGCCAACAAGATTCGTATCACTGTCCTTGAAAGTGATGCCAGCCAAATACACATCCTTAGAAAGTTCGGCTACAAGGTGTTTTACGGAGACTCGACTCACCTAGAGCTATTACGCGCAGCCGGTGCTGATAAAGCAGAGGCGATTGTGTTGTGTACTGACTCCCCTGATGAAATCATGAAAACCGTCGATTTATGTAAGCAGCACTTCCCACGCTTAAAGATCTTGGCGCGTGCACGAAGCCGTGTTGAAGCGTATCAACTACTTAACCACGGTGTGAGTAACTATTCGCGTGAAACCTTCCTTGGAGCATTGGATTTAGGTCGTCAAACATTGACTGAACTTGGCATGCATCCATATAAAGCGAAGCGAGCAGAAGCACACTTTAGAAAGTTGGATAATGGTATGCTGAAAGAGTTGCTGCCTCAGCATAACGAAGATGCCGAGTTAGCCCAAAGAGCGAAAGAGGCTCGTAAAGAACTTGAAGAGATCTTTGGACACGAGATGGAAAACGATCACCAATCTCGAAACTATTGGCAGTAGCTTGAAGTGATAACTCATGCTTGAGCTTAGAAATAGAGCTTGGGCATAGAAATAACAGACTATAGAACTAACCTAATAATAAACGCGGTCTCTGCTTAACTTATCAATAAAGTGAGTGGGAAGAACCGCGAATCCAGAGTAGTAAAGGATATGAACGTGAAACAGAAAAAACGCTTTATCGCAGGGGCAAGCTGCCCAAGTTGCAGTACTCAAGACACACTCCGTTGGTGGATTGAAAATAATATCGAGCTGGTGGAATGTGTCGATTGTGACTTCACAGAACAGCGTAAACCGAAAACTGTAGAGAAATCTGAACACGCGAATCAAGAAATGATCGGTATTTTTAAGCCAGAATGATTGAGTTTCGTTAATTGATCCCCATAATATCCCGGTACAGAATTTTTCCTAAGCTCAACTGTTCGAGCTTAGTCCAAACCTCCTTGGAGCTCTCATGAAAATTGAAAAGAACGTAGTAGTTAGTGTTGCATATCAAGTGAAACTTGAAGATGGCGTAGTAGTTGACCAATCAACTGCAGAAGCTCCACTAGATTACCTTCACGGTCACAACAACCTAATTACAGGTCTTGAAAAAGAGCTTGAAGGCAAAGTAGCTGGCGACAAGTTCTCTGCAACTGTTACTCCAGAAGACGCATACGGCGAACACAACGACGCACTAGTTCAACGTGTTCCTGCTGACGTATTCCAAGGTGTTGAGCAAATCGAAGTTGGCATGCGTTTCCTAGCGGATACTGACCAAGGTCCAATCCCCGTTGAAGTTACTGAAGTAGATGGCGACGAAGTTGTTGTTGATGGTAACCACATGCTAGCTGGCCAAACTCTAACGTTTGACGTTGAAGTTGTAGCGGTTCGTGAAGCGACTGAAGAAGAAGTTCAACACGGTCACGTACACCAAGAAGGCGGCTGTGGCGGTCACGACCACGATCATGACCACGAAGGCGGTTGCTGTGGTGGCGAAGGCCATGACCACGGTGAAGAGAAAAAAGACGGCTGCTGCGGCGGCGGTAGCTGTGGTTCTCACTAATACCGAATTAACGGTTTAGTTTAAGAATCTTGAAAGCCTCCCTTGTGGAGGCTTTTTGCGTTTAGGAGTCTCGCTTTTTGACCTCGCTTTTCTCTACCAAACTAAGTGTCCGCAAATCTAAGCATTCGTAAAAGTTTGGTTTTCGTTATCAGACATCGAACCATGGATGTGGTATTGATAGCACAACATTATAAGACGACGTCAGTGGAGAGTTTGTATGTCACAGCCTTTTTCAATTGCCATTCATGGTGGTGCAGGAACCATCTTGCGCGAGCAAATGAGCTATGAATTAAAAGCGGGTATTACCGAGGCTTTGGAAAAATCGGTTTTGGCTGGTTATCAAATATTGCAATCGGGTGGTGATGCTCTGGATGCGGTAGTGGCATCGGTTAAGGTGATGGAAGACAGCCCGCACTTTAATGCCGGTAGGGGCTCTGTTTTAACGCATGATGAATTTGTTGAGATGGACGCTTCTGTGATGCATGGCCGCGAAATGGATGCAGGTGCTATTGCAGGCGTTCGCCATATCAAAAACCCAATTGAGCTTGCACGTGATGTGATGCGGAAAAGCGACCATGTGTTGCTGATTGGTGAAGGTGCCGAGAAGTTTGCGTTTGAGCATGACTACACCTTTACCGAGCAAGACTACTTCTTTACTGAGCGCCGCTATGACCAACTTCAGTCGATGAAAGAGAAAGGCATCTTTGCTCTGTCTGAAGCGAAATATGATCAGCAGCAAGCTGAGAAATACCCTGACGATAAAAAGTACGGCACGGTTGGTGCGGTCGCATTAGACCAAGCGGGTAACTTAGCGGCAGCAACCAGTACCGGTGGCGTGACCAATAAGAAATACGGTCGTGTGGGTGACTCTCCGATCATTGGTGCAGGAACCATCGCTGAAAATGGCAATGTTGCCGTCTCAACAACCGGGATGGGTGAGTTCTTCCTACGTAAAATGGTCGCCAGTGATGTCGCAGCACGAATGCGTTATCTGAAAGAAGATGTGCACACCGCTTGTGAAACGATCATTCAAGGTGAATTGAAAACCATGGGTGGAGAAGGTGGCTTGATCGCTATCGATGGCCAAGGCGATATACATTTTGGTATGAACAGCTCAGGAATGTATCGTGCAAGCGTTGATACTCAAGGTCGTGTTGAAGTGAAGATTTATGCCGACGACTAAGTTGGTATCGGCTTAATTGGCTTTAGCTTATTCACTGAGATGAAATAAACAAAAGGGCGACAGATAAGTATCTGTCGCCCTTTTAGTTTTCTATGTCCCGTCCTGAAATGTGTTTACACATTGAGGACGAGAAACTAACGATATGCGTCGTTAGATTTAATTGGTTATTTTGAACCGCACTTAATAGTGTGGAGGTGGCGTCTCTTCTGATGCGTCAGCTAGATTAGAGCCATCCATATTTTTTACTTTGCCAACCACGAACTTCATCTGATCTTGCATTCTCGTGATTAACATTTGTTGTTGGCTAAGCGCTTCATTGAGTTCTTCAATGGTCTGTTCTTGGAAAGCTAGCTGACACTCTAGGTCATTTACGCGGCTTTCTAGTTGTTCAACTCGCTTTTCTGTCATCGTTCTTAATCCACATTCCAAGCTTGGGCAATGCCCGCAGAGGTGCCCGATATCACACGGTTCTTATCATCAAAGGCTGCATCATACACTACCGCACGAGGAGGGCGAGCATCTTTTAGTGGCTCAGCATCGTGGCGAGAAATTCGTTTGCCATCCTGAGTATTCCACACACTCACTTGGCTGGATGGCGTGCCCGTCACCAACATGCTGCCGTCATCAGAAAAACGAGCACTCGAAAAAATCAACTGTCGAGACCAGCTTTGCAATTGCGCTTGAGGTTCGCCCGTTTCAAGATCCCAAATCATCGCTTGATTGCCGCCATCAGAGGTAAAAGCCAGTTCACCATCGCGTTGTAGCGCGACTCGTACTACTCTTTGTTCATGCTCAAAGGTGCGCAACACCAAGCCCGACTCGGTATCCCAAAGGTAAGCTTTGTAGTCGTTGCCGCCTGATAATGCGTAGCGGCCATTAGAAGAGAGGGAGACTGAATTCACTTTTTCTCGGTGAGCAAGGAACTCCAGACGGCGTCCGGTGACTAAGTCCACATAGATGGCTTTTCCATTAGAAAGGCCAAGCAGTACTTTTTCACCATTGCTAGAGATATCGACATCGCGAATCAAGCCGTCGGAGATAGACCAGAGCCCTTGTGCTTGAGTCCAAGATAAGTCCCAAACGGCGAAGTTCATCTGGCTAGCGGTAATGGCAAAACGGCCATTGTCCGAGATACGGATACGCGATACTTGGTTTTCTAACTGGTCTTGTGGACCAAGCTGAGCCAACTCTTGGTCTTCGGCGAGGTCCCAAAGGAGCAGTTGCTTTTGCTGAGAGTAGAGCAGGGCGAAGCGTCCCTCTCTGCTGAGTGCAAAGCTGGTGGCACCATTGGGCTCAATTTCCCAACGCTGCTCATCATCTTGGAAGAAAAAGCAACCATTTAACAAGGTGATGACAATTGTACATAGCAATGAGTGGAAAAATATTCGCATCACATCTAATAATCCGGTTTGTGTCGAAAGACATATGACTAGTATATTGTTATAACTAACGTATTCACACCAATCTAATCATTAGATTTGTGCACAATAACCAATGGCTTGGCCATTAATTGGAGAATTCAATGAAATCAGTTTTAAAAGTATCACTGCTTGCCGCAACGGTTATGCTAGCAGTTGGTTGTCAGAAAGAAGAACCAAAGGCAGAAGCTCCACAGGTAGAAGAAGTTAAAGTTGAAGCAGTAAACTTTAAAACAGAAGATGACAAAGCGGCTTACGCAATCGGTGTATCTTTCGCTAACTACCTAAGCACAAGCATTGATAAGCCAAGCGAGCTAGGTATCAACCTAGACAAAGATATGGTTCTTCAAGGTATCGAAGACGTATTCGCAGAGAAAACAGCACTTAACGAAGAAGAAACTCGCGCAGCTCTTGAAGCTCTAGACAAGCGTGTTGCTGAAACGATGCAAGCACAAGCGGCAGAAAAATCTGCAGAAGTGAAGAAAGCCGGTGATGACTTCCGCGCTGAGTTCGCTAAAACTGAAGGCGTTAAGCAAACTGAATCTGGTCTACTTTACCAAGTAATGACTGCTGGTGAAGGCGCTTCTCCAAAAGACACTGATACCGTTCAAGTACACTACAAAGGTACGCTAACAGACGGTACTCAGTTCGACAGCTCTTACGATCGTGGCGAACCAGCAACATTCCCACTAAACCGCGTAATCCCAGGCTGGACTGAAGGCGTACAACTGATGCAAGTTGGTTCTAAGTACAAGTTCGTTATCCCGCCAGAGCTAGCATACGGTGAGCAAGACACACCGACTATCCCAGCTAACTCAACGCTAGTATTCGAAGTAGAACTACTAAACATCGATAACGCTGAAGCAGCTCCTGCACAGTAATATCGGTTAAAAGCCTCGTACTAAAATACGTTGATTGAATAAAAAGCCTAACTTTGAGTTAGGCTTTTTTTATGATTTGAAGATGAGTATTTGATTTTTAAACTTGTTCTAAATCACTAGTTGCAATGTTAGCTAGGTGTGCAATTAAAATTTTCTGATAAACTTACATAAATTTGTTGATTTTTCACACGAAGGTAAGGAATAAGTGACTACTACAGAAACAGTCAATGCAGATGTGTTACTTGAAATGGAATCAGTCCACGTTATGCCATTCAGTGAACACGATAAAATCATTCTAAGATCTTATGAGGCCGTTGTTGACGGTATTGCGAGCCTTATTGGTCCGTTTTGTGAAATCGTTTTGCACTCTTTAGAAGACCTCAATACTTCTGCGATTAAAATTGCCAACGGCGAAAATACAGGTCGTCAGGTTGGCTCGCCGATTACCGATCTTGCATTGAAGATGCTAAAAGATATTGAAGGTTCTAAGCGTAACTTCTCACGTTCATACTTCACTCGCGCTAAAGGCGGAGTGTTGATGAAGTCGATCACGGTTGCTATCCGCAACGGTGAAGACCGAGTGATTGGCCTACTGTGTATTAACGTGAATCTAGACGCGCCATTCTCACAAGTGCTGCAATCGTTCATGCCTACACAAGACGCAGACGAAGCCGCATCATCGGTTAACTTCGCTAGTGACGTTGAAGAACTTGTCGACCAAACGGTTGAACGCACCATTGAAGAAATTAACGCTGACAAATCGGTATCGAACAATACTAAGAACCGTCAGATCGTGATGGAGCTGTACGACAAAGGTATTTTCGATATTAAAGACGCGATCAACCGCGTTGCTGAGCGACTGAACATCTCTAAGCACACCGTGTACCTATACATCCGCCAACGTAAAACAGAGGATGAAGAGGGTTGCTAAGCTATACACTCCTAGTGAATGGGCCAGTCTATGGCTCACAGTCAGCAAGAAGTGCCTACCAGTTTGCCGTGGCTCTGATTAAACAGGGCCACAAACTTCACAGTGTGTTCTTCTATCAAGATGGCGTGAGTAACGGCTCAGACCTTACCGTACCGGCTAACGATGAATTTGATTTAGCTTCTGCTTGGCAAAAGCTGGCTGATGAACACGATGTTAGCCTTGAAACCTGTGTGGCAGCTGCGCTAAGACGCGGAGTGATTAGCTCTGAAGAAGCAGAGCAACATCAACTAAGTGCCTCTAATCTAGCCACTGGATTTACTCAAGCCGGATTAGGGAGCTTATCGGAAGCGCTACTAACGCAAGATAGGGTTGTGCAGTTTTGAGAAAGTTAGCCTTTATATTTAACAGTTTCCCTCATACGACCGCTGCGGGTAGAGAAGGGTTAGACGCCCTGCTTGCTGCGTCCGCATATAGTGAAGACATTGCCGTGTTCTTTGTTGGCGATGGCGTGACACAGCTTCTCAAAGCGCAGCAGCCCGACGAAACACTATCGCGTGACTACATCTCTGCATTCAAACTTATGGACCTGTACGACATCGAACAGGTGTATGTGTGTCAGCTTAGTCTGAGTCAGTTTGGTCTTTCAGCAGACAACCTGCTGATCGATGTGACCACCGTTGAAGCCGACGAGTTAACGCAGAAGTTAGCTCAGTGCCAACAGATACTGACTTTCTAGGGGACGCTATGCTTCATATTGTAAAATCAGTCGACAAACTTAAACTCGCATTGACCTATTCTCAGCCACAAGATCAGTATCTTTTGGTGGAAGATGCGGTGTATGTTTGCCTTCCCAATCATGAGTTATTCACTCAAATCTGCGCAGTAGAGCAGGTGTCGGTGTTAAAACCAGATCTCGATAGCCGAGGTTTACAACTACTTGTCTCAAGTACCATTGATCAAGTTGACTTCGATGGCTTCGTTAAACTGACGGTTTTGAACGACAAATCAGTCACTTGGTAGCTGTGTTTTATCAGTTTGGTTAAAAGTAGACCATCCTGAGCTCTAGACGGCTAAAAAAGATCTGTATATTTCTTGACACACCTCCCACTGCTGAATAGAATTTTGCGTCCCTAATTACGACTTGTGATTAGGGATAGATTTTTCACAAAGCTTACTTTCAAGTAAATTTCAGGAGCTAGTTAATGGCAACTATTAACCAGTTGGTTCGCAAACCTCGTGTAAAGCAAGTTGTTAAAAGCAACGTGCCTGCACTAGAAGCGTGCCCACAAAAACGTGGTGTATGTACTCGTGTTTACACTACTACACCTAAAAAACCTAACTCGGCACTACGTAAAGTATGTCGTGTACGTCTAACTAACGGTTTCGAAGTAACTTCGTACATCGGCGGTGAAGGCCACAACCTACAAGAGCACAGTGTTGTACTAATCCGTGGCGGTCGTGTAAAAGACCTTCCGGGTGTTCGTTACCACACTGTTCGCGGCGCACTTGACTGTGCTGGCGTTAACGACCGTAAACAAGGTCGTTCTAAGTACGGTGTGAAACGTCCTAAGTCTTAATTGATTCTCTTTTTTAAAAAGAAATCGTTAAGTAAGGCCAAACACTATTTTATTTATTATTCTGAAAAGTTTTGGAAAAAACCTGAAGAAGACAACGGAGAATATCCATGCCACGTCGTCGCGTAATAGGTCAGCGTAAGATCCTTCCAGATCCTAAGTTCAAATCTGAATTGCTGGCAAAATTCGTTAACATCCTTATGGTTGACGGAAAGAAATCTACTGCAGAAAAAATCGTTTACACTGCACTAGATTCAATGGCTGAGAAGTCTGGTAAAGACCACTTAGCTGTATTTGAAGAAGCTCTTGAAAATGTTCGCCCAGCGGTAGAAGTTAAATCTCGCCGTGTAGGTGGTTCAACTTACCAAGTACCTGTAGAAGTTCGTCCGGTTCGCCGTAACGCTCTTGCTATGCGTTGGGTAGTTGAAGCTGCGCGTAAGCGTGGTGAAAAATCTATGGCTCAACGCCTAGCTGCTGAAATGCTAGACGCGTCTGAGAACAAAGGTACTGCGGTTAAGAAACGTGAAGACGTTCACCGCATGGCTGACGCAAACAAAGCGTTCGCACATTACCGTTGGTAATACCTTTTTAGTGCTGCAAGGTTCCTTGCAGCACTTCTTTAGTTCCTATGCTTATGCTAGGAACTATTGCTATTTCTAGGGCAAGCAATTTTTAGCGAAGTATCGCTTTTAACGCCTAATCTAGACATAGCAATAGTCCCTAAGTCTCTAATAAGAGGATTCAACCGTGGCTCGTAAAACTCCTATAGAGCAATACCGTAATATCGGTATCGTTGCTCACGTAGATGCAGGTAAAACAACCACAAGTGAACGTATTCTGTTCTATACCGGTCTTTCTCACAAAATCGGCGAAGTTCACGATGGTGCAGCAACCATGGACTGGATGGAGCAAGAGCAAGAGCGCGGTATTACGATCACTTCAGCAGCAACCACTACGTTTTGGCGTGGTATGGAAGCTCAGTTCTCGGACCACCGTATTAACATCATCGACACTCCTGGACACGTTGACTTCACAATCGAAGTAGAACGTTCTCTGCGTGTGCTTGATGGTGCAGTTGTTGTGTTCTGTGGCTCATCTGGTGTTGAACCTCAGTCAGAGACAGTATGGCGTCAAGCTGATAAGTACCAAGTTCCACGTATGGTTTTCGTTAATAAAATGGACCGTACCGGCGCTGACTTCTTGCGCGTAGTTGAACAGATCAAGGACCGCTTAGGCGCAACTCCTGTTCCAATTCAACTGAACATTGGTGCTGAAGAAAACTTCCAAGGCGTTGTCGATCTTATCAAGATGAAGGCAATTAACTGGAATGAAGCTGACCAAGGCATGACTTTCACGTACGAAGATATTCCTGCAGACATGCAAGAAATGGCTGAAGAATATCGTACAGAACTTGTTGAAGCTGCTGCAGAAGCAAATGAAGAGCTGATGGATAAGTACCTTGAAGAAGGTGAACTAACAGAAGCTGAAATCAAACAAGGTCTTCGTACTCGTACCCTTAATAATGAAATCGTACTTGCTACTTGTGGTAGTGCATTCAAAAACAAAGGTGTACAAGCTGTTCTAGATGCAGTTGTTGATTTCCTTCCTTCTCCAGTCGATGTACCTGCAATTAAAGGTATCGATGAAGATGAGAACGAAGCAGAGCGTCACGCAGACGACAAAGAACCGTTCTCAGCGCTAGCATTTAAGATTGCAACAGACCCATTCGTTGGTACTTTAACTTTCATCCGTGTTTACTCTGGTGTTGTTGAAAGCGGTAAAACAGCTTATAACTCTGTGAAGAAACAACGTGAACGCTTAGGTCGCATTGTTCAAATGCACTCAAACAAGCGAGAAGAAGTAAAAGAAGTACGAGCAGGTGACATCGCAGCCATCATTGGCCTGAAAGATGTGACTACTGGTGAAACCCTTTGTGACCAGAACCATAAGATTGTTCTTGAGCGCATGGAGTTCCCAGACCCAGTTATTCAGATCGTTGTAGAGCCAAGCTCTCAAGCTGATCAAGATAAAATGACTATCGCTCTAGGTAAACTAGCAGCGGAAGACCCATCGTTCCGCGTTGATATGGATGCGGAAACTGGCCAGACTCTGATTTCTGGTATGGGTGAACTACACTTAGATATCATCGTTGACCGTATGAAGCGCGAATTTAGCGTGAACTGCAACGTTGGTAACCCGCAAGTGGCTTACCGTGAGACTATTCGTGGTACAGCGAAAGCGGAAGGTAAATTTATCCGTGAACATGGTGGTAAAGGTCAGTACGGTCACGTATGGCTGAAACTAGAACCATCAGAAGCTGGCGAAGGCTTTGTCTTTGTGGATGAAATTGCCAATGGTATCGTACCGAAAGAGTTTATCGCTTCAGTTGCTAAAGGCGTTGAAGAGCAGATGAACAATGGTGTGCTTGCTGGCTATCCAGTTTTGGATATCAAAGCTACACTATATGATGGTTCTTACCATGAAACAGATTCAAGTGAGATGGCGTTTACAATCGCTGCCTCTATGGCTTTCAGAACGGGTGCACTTGAAGCGCAACCGGTTCTGCTTGAGCCTATGATGAAAGTTGAAGTAACTACTCCAGAAGACTGGATGGGTGACGTTGTTGGCGATATTAACCGTCGTCGCGGCATCATCGAAGGTATGGACGAGGGGACAGCTGGCCTGAAGATAATTCGTGCACAAGTTCCGTTGTCTGTCATGTTCGGTTACGCAACTGATTTACGTTCTGCGACACAAGGTCGTGCTTCTTACTCTATGGAGTTTAGTGAGTACGCTGAAGTGCCTAACAATGTTGCAAAAGCAATCATTGCAGAGCGTGGTTAAACAAAAGGAAGGCATTTTTTTTCATTTTTTGAAAGAACAATGCGTCCAAATATTGCGCTAACGAGAGTTGGCGCATAAAATAGCAATTTCTGGCGCGTCTCGCTCAATAATGAACGTGGCGAATCATAACTAGGAAGGAACACGATTGTGTCTAAAGAAAAATTTGAACGTACGAAACCGCACGTAAACGTTGGTACTATCGGCCACGTTGACCACGGTAAAACAACTCTAACTGCTGCTATCTGTACTACTCTTGCAAAAGTATACGGCGGTGTTGCTAAAGATTTCGCATCTATCGATAACGCTCCAGAAGAGCGTGAGCGCGGTATCACAATCGCAACTTCTCACGTTGAGTACGACACTCCAGCACGTCACTACGCACACGTAGACTGTCCAGGACACGCGGATTATGTTAAAAACATGATCACTGGTGCTGCACAAATGGACGGCGGTATCCTAGTTGTTGCTGCGACTGACGGCCCTATGCCTCAAACTCGTGAGCACATCCTACTTGGTCGTCAAGTTGGTATCCCTTACATCATCGTATTCATGAACAAATGTGACATGGTAGATGACGAAGAGCTACTTGAGCTAGTTGAGATGGAAGTTCGTGAACTTCTTTCTGAATACGACTTCCCAGGTGATGACCTACCAGTTATCCAAGGTTCTGCACTTGGCGCACTAAACGGCGAGAAGCAGTGGGAAGACAAGATCGTTGAGCTTGCAGAAGCACTAGATTCTTACATTCCTGAGCCAGAGCGTGCAGTTGACCAACCGTTCCTACTACCAATTGAAGATGTATTCTCAATTCAAGGTCGTGGTACTGTTGTAACTGGTCGTATCGAGCGCGGTATCCTACGTGTAGGTGACGAAGTAGAAATCGTTGGTATCAAAGAGACTACTCTTACTACTTGTACTGGTGTTGAAATGTTCCGTAAACTGCTTGACGAAGGTCGTGCAGGTGAGAACGTTGGTGCACTTCTACGTGGTACTAAGCGTGATGACGTTGAACGTGGTCAAGTACTTTCTGCGAAAGGTTCTATCAACCCACACACTAAGTTTGAGTCTGAAGTATACGTACTTTCTAAAGACGAAGGCGGCCGTCACACTCCTTTCTTCAAAGGTTACCGTCCACAGTTCTACTTCCGTACAACTGACGTAACAGGCGACATCACTCTACCAGAAGGCGTAGAAATGGTAATGCCAGGTGACAACGTTCAAATGACTGTTGAGCTAATCGCTCCAATCGCAATGGACGAAGGTCTACGTTTCGCAATCCGCGAAGGTGGCCGTACAGTTGGTGCTGGTGTTGTAGCTAAAATCTTCGCTTAATAGCATTTAGATTTTTGCACTCTCTTCATTAGAAGAGCACGCATCTGAAAAGGGGAGCTTCGGCTTCCCTTTTGTTTTCTCAAAAGAAATATTACCTTCCATCTGTCTTCTTCCCTCTCGATACAAAACCAACTTCCTATAAATTGCGATTATTTTTCCAACACTACTTGCATACTAAAGTGTGATCTGTATAATGCATCGCACTGGCTAACGCTGGTTGTGAACCAATGAGCACTGAGGAGTAGGTCTTACCTAGTAATGTATACTCAGCTTATGTTCGCGGTTAATAAAAATAGTAAACTTCTTGTTTACTTCAAAAGTTAACTGACAATGCGTCCTAATTTTGGGTGCTACGGTTTCACATAAATCAATCGGCATTCTCTCGTTTTATCGGGTTTGAGTGGCGATATTGTTTGTGTAATTTTTAATAATTGGAGCTCTGTCTCATGCAGAACCAACGTATTCGTATCCGCCTTAAAGCGTTTGATTACAAGCTAATCGATGCTTCAACTGCGGAAATCGTTGAAACAGCAAAACGTACTGGCGCACAGGTTCGTGGTCCTATTCCACTTCCTACTCGTAAAGAGCGTTTCACTGTTCTTACCTCTCCACACGTCAACAAAGATGCACGTGATCAGTACGAAATCCGTACTCACAAGCGTTTGATCGACATCGTTGAGCCAACAGATAAAACTGTTGATGCTCTAATGCGTCTTGATCTTGCAGCTGGCGTTGATGTTCAAATCAGCCTAGGTTAAGGGAGATAAGAATAATGATTGGTCTAGTCGGACGTAAAGTGGGTATGACCCGCGTATTTACTGAAGAAGGCGTTTCTATCCCAGTAACTGTTGTTGAGGTTGAAGCGAACCGTATTTCTCAAGTTAAAACTCTTGAGACAGACGGCTACGCAGCAATCCAAGTAACTACTGGTGCTAAGAAAGCTAACCGTGTAACTAAACCTGAAGCTGGTCACTTCGCGAAAGCGGGTGTAGAAGCAGGTCGCGGTCTTTGGGAATTCCGTTTAGAAAACGGCGAAGAGTTTGAAGTTGGCGCTGAGCTAAACGTAGAACTTTTCAACGAAATTAAAAAAGTAGACGTTACTGGTACATCTAAAGGTAAAGGCTTCCAAGGCGCTATCAAGCGTTGGAACTTCTCTACTCAAGATATGACTCACGGTAACTCTTTGTCTCACCGCGCACCGGGTTCAATTGGCCAATGTCAAACTCCAGGCCGCGTGTTTAAAGGCAAGAAAATGGCAGGTCACATGGGTGCTGAGCGTGTAACGACTCAAAACCTAGAGATCGTACGTGTTGACGCTGAGCGCAATCTACTCCTTATTAAAGGTGCAGTACCGGGCTCAACAGGCGGAAACGTGATCGTAAAACCTGCTGTTAAAGCATAACGTCTAGGAGTAAGTAATGGAATTGATGGTTAAAGGTGCTGATGCACTAACTGTTTCCGAGACTACTTTCGGACGTGACTTCAACGAAGCTCTTGTACACCAAGTAGTTGTTGCATATGCAGCAGGTGCTCGTCAAGGTACTCGTGCTCAAAAGACTCGTTCTGAAGTATCTGGCGGTGGCGCTAAGCCATGGCGTCAAAAAGGTACTGGCCGCGCACGTGCTGGTACAATTCGTAGCCCAATCTGGCGTACAGGTGGTGTTACTTTTGCTGCGAAACCACAAGATCACAGCCAAAAAGTAAACAAAAAAATGTACCGCGGTGCTATGAAGAGCATTCTTTCTGAGCTAGTTCGTCAAGAGCGTTTAATCGTTGTTGATAACTTCTCTGTAGAAGCACCAAAAACAAAAGAACTTGTAGCTAAGCTTAAAGAGCTTGAGCTAAGCGACGTTCTGATTGTGACTGGCGAAGTAGATGAAAATCTATTCTTAGCTGCTCGTAACCTATACAAAGTAGATGCACGTGATGTTGCTGGTGTTGATCCAGTATCACTAATCGCTTTCGACAAGGTTCTAATGACTGCTGACGCAGTTAAGCAAGTTGAGGAGATGCTAGCATGATCACTGAAGAGCGTATCTTAAAAGTTCTACGTGCTCCGCACATCTCTGAAAAAGCAACTATGGCAGCTGAGAAAGCGAACACTATCGTTTTCAAAGTAGCTAAAGATGCAACTAAGAAAGAGATCAAAGCAGCTGTAGAAAAGCTATTTGAAGTTGAAGTTAAGTCTGTAAATACTCTTGTATTAAAGGGTAAGACCAAACGTCAAGGTATGCGTGAAGGCCGTCGTTCAGACGTTAAGAAAGCCTACGTTACTTTGAAAGAAGGTCAAGATCTTGACTTCGTTGGCGGCGCGGAATAACAGGAGTAGTAAAAATGGCTATTGTTAAATGTAAGCCGACTTCCCCTGGTCGTCGTCACGTCGTTAAAGTTGTTAACGCTGACCTACACAAGGGTAAGCCATACGCACCACTTCTAGAGAAAAACTCTAAGAACGGTGGTCGTAACAACAACGGTCGTATTACAGTACGTCACATCGGTGGTGGTCATAAGCACCATTACCGTGTAATTGACTTCAAACGTACTAAAGATGGCATCCCAGCGAAAGTTGAGCGTCTAGAATACGATCCAAACCGTAGTGCTAACATCGCTCTAGTTCTGTACGCAGACGGTGAGCGTCGTTACATCATTGCACCTAAAGGTGTTAACGCAGGCGACCAGATTCAATCTGGCGTAGATGCTGCAATCAAAGCAGGTAACACTCTGCCGATGCGCAACATCCCAGTAGGTTCTACTGTACACTGTGTTGAACTTAAGCCTGGTAAAGGTGCTCAACTAGCTCGTTCGGCTGGTGCTTATGCTCAAATCATCGCTCGCGATGGTGCATACGTAACTATCCGTCTACGTTCTGGTGAGATGCGCAAAGTTCTTTCTGAAGGTCGTGCAACGATCGGTGAAGTTGGAAACTCTGAGCATATGCTACGTGAACTTGGTAAAGCTGGTGCTTCACGCTGGCGCGGCGTACGTCCAACCGTACGTGGTGTAGTAATGAACCCGGTGGATCACCCACATGGTGGTGGTGAAGGCCGCACATCTGGTGGTCGTCACCCAGTTTCTCCTTGGGGCGTTCCTACTAAGGGCTTCAAGACTCGTAAGAACAAGCGCACTGACAAGTACATCGTACGTCGTCGCACTAAATAATTTATAAAGAGGAATCGCCATGCCACGTTCTCTCAAGAAAGGTCCTTTTATTGACCTACACTTGCTGAAGAAGGTAGAGAAAGCGGTGGAAAGCGGAGACAAAAAGCCTATTAAGACTTGGTCCCGTCGCTCAATGATCATCCCAACAATGATTGGTTTGACCATCGCTGTCCATAATGGTCGTCAGCACGTTCCAGTTTTCGTTACCGAAGAAATGATCGGTCACAAACTGGGCGAATTTGCACCAACTCGTACTTATCGCGGTCATGCTGCAGATAAGAAAGCTAAGAAGAAATAAGGAGTAGATGATGGAAGCTTTAGCTAAACATAACTTTGCTCGTATTTCTCCACAGAAAGCTCGCTTAGTTGCAGACCAAATTCGCGGTAAGTCGGTAGACCAAGCTCTAGAAATTCTAACTTTCAGCAACAAAAAAGCTGCTGTATTAGTTAAGAAGGTTCTTGAGTCAGCTATCGCTAACGCGGAACATAACGAAGGTGCAGATATCGACGATCTAAATGTCGCTAAAATCTTCGTAGATGAGGGCCCTATCATGAAGCGTATTATGCCTCGTGCTAAAGGTCGTGCGGATCGTATCTTGAAGCGTTCAAGCCACATCACTATTGTTGTAGCAGATCGCTAAAGACTAGGAGAGTAAGCAATGGGTCAGAAAGTACATCCTAATGGTATTCGTCTTGGCATCGTTAAGCCTTGGAATGCTACATGGTTTGCTAATACCAACGAATTCGCTGACAACCTAGACGGCGACTTCAAGGTACGTCAGTTCCTTACAAAGGAACTACAAAAAGCATCATTATCTCGTATCGTTATCGAGCGTCCAGCTAAGAGCATCCGTGTGACTATTCACACTGCTCGTCCTGGCGTTGTTATCGGTAAGAAAGGTGAAGACGTAGAGAAGCTACGCGCAGCTGTAGCTAAAATCGCAGGTGTACCAGCGCAAATTAACATCGCTGAAGTACGTAAGCCTGAGCTAGATGGTCAGCTTGTAGCTGATAGCATCGCGTCTCAACTAGAGCGTCGTGTTATGTTCCGTCGTGCAATGAAGCGTGCGGTACAAAATGCTATGCGTCTAGGCGCTAAAGGCATCAAAGTACAAGTAGGCGGCCGTCTTGGCGGTGCTGAAATCGCACGTTCTGAGTGGTACCGTGAAGGCCGTGTGCCTCTACACACTCTACGTGCAGACATTGATTACGCAACTTCTTCGGCTCACACTCAATACGGTGTGATCGGCATTAAAGTTTGGATCTTCAAAGGTGAGATTCTAGGCGGTATGCCAGCTGCTAACGCAGTAGAGCCAAAAGGCGATAAGCCTAAGAAGCAGCGTAAAGGCCGTAAGTAAGGAGTCGAACGATGCTACAACCAAAACGTACTAAGTTCCGCAAGGTTATGACTGGTCGTAACCGTGGTCTAGCTAAAGGTACTGAAGTAAGCTTCGGCGAATTCGGTCTTAAAGCTGTTGGCCGTGGTCGTCTGACTGCACGTCAAATCGAAGCGGCACGTCGTGCTATGACACGTCACATTAAGCGTCAAGGTCAAATCTGGATTCGTGTATTCCCAGACAAGCCAATTACTGAAAAGCCTCTTGAAGTTCGTCAAGGTAAAGGTAAAGGTTCAGTTGCGTACTGGGTTGCTCAAATCCAACCAGGCAAAGTTATGTACGAGATGAATGGCGTACCTGAAGAGTTGGCACGTGAAGCGTTCCGCCTAGCGGCACGTAAACTGCCTGTTAAAACTACTTTTGTAACTAAGCAGGTGATGTGATGAAAGCACAAGATCTACGCGAAAAGAACGTTGAAGAGCTTAACGCTGAGCTATTGAATTTGCTACGTGAACAGTTCAACTTGCGCATGCAAGCTGCAACTGGTCAACTTCAGCAAACTCATACTCTAAAAGCTGTACGCCGTGACATCGCACGTGTGAAAACTGTTTTGACTGAAAAGGCAGGCGCATAATGAGCGAAACTAACCGCATCCAGCAAGGCCGTGTAGTAAGCGACAAGATGGACAAGTCTATCGTTGTTGCTATTGAACGCACTGTAAAACACCCAATTTACGGTAAGTTCATCAAACGCACGACTAAAGTACACGCACACGACGAAGACAACACTTGTGGCCTAGGCGACAAAGTTGAAATCGCTGAGTGTCGTCCTCTGTCTAAGACTAAGTCTTGGACATTGGTTAAAGTTCTAGAAAAAGCGAAGATTTAATCTTTGTAATTCTATAACTTATAAGCGGCTCCAAATTATTTTTTGGAGCCGCTTGTTTTTTGTCTACCCAATTTAAAAAAAGGGTGGTACAATTCGCGTCCCTTTTAAAGAGGCAGCCCGACCCGAGAGGGTCTAGTTTTAATATTTAGCGGAGCACTAACAATGATCCAGATGCAAAGTACACTTGACGCAGCAGATAACTCTGGCGCGCGCAAGGTAATGTGTATTAAGGTTCTGGGTGGCTCTCACCGCCGTTATGCACATATCGGTGACGTCATCAAGGTTACAGTGAAGGAAGCGATTCCTCGCGGTAAAGTAAAGAAAGGTGATGTTCTGAAGGCGGTAGTAGTGCGCACCCGTAAAGGCGTTCGTCGCCCAGACGGTTCTGTCATTCGCTTCGACAGTAATGCTTGTGTATTGTTAAATGACACTACTGAGCAACCAGTCGGCACACGTATCTTTGGTCCTGTGACTCGTGAACTTCGTAACGCGAAATTCATGAAGATTGTATCACTAGCACCTGAAGTTCTGTAAGGAGCGGCAATATGGCAGCTAAAATCCGTCGTAATGACGAAGTAATCATTCTTGCTGGTAAAGATAAAGGCAAGAAAGGTAAAGTAACTAAGGTTCTGACAACTGGTAAAGTTATCGTTGAAGGCATCAACCTTGTTAAGAAACACCAAAAGCCGGTTCCGGCTCTAGGTCAACAAGGTGGCATCGTTGAACAAGAAGCAGCTATTGATGCTTCTAACGTTGCTGTTTTTAACGCGGCTACTGGTAAAGCAGACCGTATCGGTTTCCGTATCGAAGATGGCAAGAAAGTTCGTTTCTTCAAATCTAACGGCGAAACTGTTTCTAACTAATTAGAAGTAATTTGGAGTTCTACTATGGCGAAACTGCATGATTACTACAAGTCGTCTGTAGTCGCTGAGCTTACCAAAGAGTTCAGCTACACAAGCGTCATGCAAGTCCCTAGGATTGAGAAAATCACCCTAAATATGGGCGTTGGTGAAGCAATCAACGATAAGAAACTGCTAGAAAACGCAGCAGCTGATATGGCAACGATCTCTGGTCAAAAGCCACTTATCACTAAAGCGCGTAAATCTGTAGCTGGTTTCAAAATTCGTGAAGGCTACCCAATTGGTTGTAAAGTAACCTTGCGTGGTGAGCGCATGTGGGAATTTTTAGAGCGTTTAATCTCTATCGCACTTCCACGTGTACGTGATTTCCGTGGTGTTAGCGCTAAGTCTTTTGACGGTCGCGGTAACTACAGCATGGGCGTTCGCGAGCAAATCATCTTTCCGGAAATCGACTACGATAAAGTCGATCGTGTCCGCGGTCTTGATATCACTATCACGACTTCTGCGGGTTCCGATGAGGAAGGCCGAGCTCTGCTGGCTGCCTTTAACTTCCCATTCCGTAAGTAAGGGTAGGGTTACTGTTATGGCTAAACAATCAATGAAAGCACGTGAAGCTAAACGTGCAAAACTAGTAGCTAAGTTCGCTGAAAAGCGTTCTGCGCTAAAAGTTATCATTAGCGATGTAAACGCATCTGAAGAAGATCGTTGGAATGCGGTTCTTAAACTGCAATCTCTTCCACGTGATTCAAGTGCATCACGTCAGCGCAACCGTTGCAACCAAACTGGTCGTCCACACGGTTACCTACGTAAATTCGGTCTAAGCCGCATTAAGGTTCGTGAAGCTTGCATGAAAGGCGAGATTCCGGGTCTTCGTAAGGCTAGCTGGTAATTGCCACTTAATCATTTGGAGTAAATCTTATGAGCATGCAAGATCCGATTTCGGATATGCTGACCCGAGTTCGTAACGGTCAGGCAGCAAACAAAGTTGCTGTAAAAATGCCTTCTTCAAAGCTTAAAGTTGCAATTGCTGCATTACTTAAAGCTGAAGGTTACATCGTAGACTTCGCTGTTAACAGCGAAGCAAAACCTGAGCTAGAAGTTACTCTTAAGTACTTCCAAGCTAAACCTGTAATCGAGCAAATCAAGCGTGTATCACGTCCTGGTCTAAGAGTTTATAAAAATAAAGACTCTTTACCTACAGTGATGGGTGGTCTTGGTATTGCAGTTGTTTCTACTTCCAAGGGTCTGATGTCTGACCGTGCTGCTCGTAAAGCAGGTCTTGGCGGTGAAATCATCTGTTACGTAGCTTAAGGAGTAGATTATGTCTCGTGTTGCTAAAGCACCTGTCGCTATTCCAGCTGGCGTAGAGGTGAAACTAAACGGCCAAGAAGTTACTGTAAAAGGTAGCAAAGGTGAGCTTACTCGCGTTCTTAACAGCGCCGTAGTTATTGCACAGGAAGAAACCAACCTAACTTTCGGTCCGAAAGAAGGTGTTACTAACGCATGGGCACAAGCTGGTACAGCTCGCGCTCTAGTTAATAACATGGTTGTGGGTGTTACTGAGGGCTTCACTAAGAAGCTAACTCTTAAGGGTGTTGGTTACCGTGCTGCTATGAAAGGCAACTCTGTAGCTCTAACTCTTGGTTTTTCTCACCCAGTAGAGCACGCTCTACCTGAAGGTATTAAAGCTGAGTGCCCTAGCCAAACTGAGATCATCATTACTGGTTGCGATAAGCAAGTAGTAGGTCAAGTTGCGGCTGACATTCGTTCTTACCGTGCTCCTGAGCCTTATAAAGGCAAAGGTGTTCGTTACGCAGATGAAAATGTGCGTACTAAAGAAGCTAAGAAGAAGTAAGGTATCACTATGGATAAGAAAGCATCTCGCATCCGTCGTGCTACACGTGCACGTCGTAAGATTGCAGAACTTGGTGCAACTCGCCTGGTAGTACACCGTACTCCTCGCCATGTTTACGCACAAGTTATCGCGGCAAACGGCTCTGAGGTTATCGCAGCTGCTTCTACTGTAGAAAAAGCGATCCGTGAGCAAGTTAAGAACACTGGTAACGTTGATGCAGCTAAAGCAGTTGGTAAAGCTGTTGCTGAGCGCGCTCTTGAAAAAGGCGTAGCTTCAGTTGCATTTGATCGTTCTGGTTTCCAATACCACGGTCGAGTAGCGGCGCTAGCAGAATCTGCTCGCGAAGCTGGTCTGAAATTCTAAGGTAGGGTTGGAAGATGGCTAAAGAACAACAACAAGCTAATGATTTGCAAGAAAAGCTGATCGCAGTTAACCGTGTATCTAAGACGGTTAAAGGTGGTCGAATCATGAGCTTTACTGCACTAACAGTAGTTGGTGACGGTAACGGTCGCGTAGGTTTCGGTTACGGCAAAGCTCGTGAAGTACCTGCTGCGATTCAAAAAGCAATGGAAAAAGCGCGCCGTAACATGGTTACAGTATCGCTTAACGAAGGCACTCTTCACCACCCG
Source organism: Vibrio sp. 10N.247.310.23 (assembly GCF_041467155.1). Lineage (NCBI taxonomy): Bacteria > Pseudomonadati > Pseudomonadota > Gammaproteobacteria > Vibrionales > Vibrionaceae > Vibrio > Vibrio sp. 10N.247.310.23. The sequence continues at coordinate 164,501 of NZ_JBFSTZ010000004.1, forward strand.
GTGAAAGGTCGTCATTCGGGCTCTAAAGTTTACATGCAGCCAGCTGCAGAAGGTACAGGTGTTATTGCCGGCGGTGCAATGCGTGCTGTACTTGAAGTTGCGGGCGTACATAACGTACTTTCTAAAGCATACGGTTCAACGAACCCGATCAACATCGTTCGTGCAACGATTGGTGCTCTAGTAGACGTTAAGTCACCAGAAATGGTTGCTGCTAAACGTGGTCTAACTGTTGAATCTATTTCGGAGTAAGCACACGATGGCAACTATTAAAGTAACTCAAACTAAAAGCTCAATTGGTCGCCTACCTAAGCACAAAGCGTGTCTTAAAGGTCTAGGTCTTCGTCGCATCAACCATACAGTAGAACTTGAAGATACACCGTGCGTACGCGGTATGATCAACAAGGTTTACTACATGGTTAAGATTGAGGAGTAATCAGAATGCGTTTGAATACTCTATCACCGGCTGCTGGCTCTAAACCTTCTAAGAAGCGTGTAGGTCGTGGTATCGGTTCTGGCCTTGGTAAAACAGGTGGCCGCGGTCACAAAGGTCAAAAGTCACGTTCTGGCGGCTCTGTTCGTCCAGGTTTTGAAGGCGGTCAAATGCCTCTAAAACAACGTCTACCTAAATTCGGTTTCACTTCTCGTAAGAGCCTAGTGTCTGCTGAAGTTCGTCTAGCTGAGCTAGCGAAAGTAACAGGTGACGTAGTTGATCTTAACAGCCTTAAAGCTGCTAACGTTATCACTAAGAACATCGAGTTTGTTAAGATCGTTCTTTCTGGTGACCTAAGCAAAGCTGTGACTGTTAAAGGTCTACGCGTGACTAAAGGCGCTAAAGCTGCAATCGAAGCTGCAGGCGGTAAAATCGAGGAATAATCTCGAGGAACGAGGTACAGATGGCTAAGAAACCAGGACAAGATTTTCGTAGTGCTCAGAGCGGCTTAAGTGAACTAAAGTCGCGCTTATTATTCGTAATTGGTGCACTTTTAGTATTCCGAGCCGGCTCTTTTGTGCCGATCCCTGGTATTGACGCAGCTGTACTTGCCGATTTGTTCGATCAGCAAAAAGGTACCATCGTAGAAATGTTTAACATGTTCTCCGGTGGTGCTCTTGAGCGTGCATCTATATTAGCATTGGGTATCATGCCGTACATTTCGGCATCGATCGTAGTCCAATTGCTAACTGTAGTTCATCCAGCGTTAGCGGAACTCAAGAAAGAGGGTGAAGCAGGCCGTCGTAAGATAAGCCAATATACACGCTACGGCACGCTTGTACTTGCAACATTCCAAGCTATTGGTATCGCAACAGGCTTACCAAACATGGTCGACAATCTGGTTGTTATCAACCAAACCATGTTTACGCTTATTGCTACCGTGAGTTTAGTAACTGGTACCATGTTCTTAATGTGGTTAGGTGAACAAATCACTGAGCGAGGAATCGGTAATGGTATTTCCATTCTGATTTTTGCAGGTATTGTTGCTGGATTGCCTTCTGCAATCGGTCAAACAATCGAGCAAGCGCGTCAAGGTGAATTGCATGTGCTTCTTCTGCTGTTGATTGCTGTATTGTCTTTTGCTGTTATTTACTTCGTAGTTTTCATGGAACGTGGTCAACGTCGTATCGTCGTTAACTATGCGAAACGTCAACAAGGTCGTAAAGTTTTTGCAGCACAAAGCTCTCACTTGCCTCTTAAGATTAATATGGCAGGTGTTATTCCAGCGATTTTCGCATCAAGTATTATTTTGTTCCCAGGAACATTAGCGCAGTGGTTTGGTCAAAATGGTGAAAGCAGCGCGTTCGGTTGGTTAACTGACGTGTCATTAGCTCTTAGCCCAGGTCAACCTTTGTATGTAATGCTTTATGCAGCAGCTATAATCTTCTTCTGTTTCTTCTATACAGCGTTGGTGTTTAACCCACGTGAAACAGCTGATAACTTGAAGAAGTCTGGTGCATTCGTACCCGGTATCCGCCCAGGTGAGCAGACAGCGAAATATATCGATAAAGTGATGACTAGACTAACCCTTGCGGGCGCTCTATACATTACTTTTATATGTCTGATTCCTGAGTTCATGATGGTCGCGTGGAACGTTCGTTTCTACTTTGGCGGCACATCACTACTAATCGTAGTGGTAGTTATCATGGATTTCATGGCACAGGTACAGACTCATCTGATGTCACAACAGTATGATTCTGTGTTAAAGAAAGCGAATCTGAAGGGTTACGGCCGTTAATTCGGTGGTAACAATTTCGATTCCATTTACGGAGTTTAGCAATGAAAGTTCGTGCTTCCGTTAAAAAAATCTGCCGTAACTGTAAAGTTATCAAGCGTAACGGTGTCGTTCGCGTGATTTGCAGTGAGCCAAAGCATAAGCAACGCCAAGGCTAATTAGCAGAAATTTTTACTTGAAATACAAGGTAGAGTCGAGTATATTCCTCGGCCTACCTTTTGCGTGCAAAAGAAGTAGTATGCCGCAGCGTATCCATAACGGGCTTTGCTGCGGATAATTCTTTTATGAACCCCTTAGGAGTGAATAATGGCCCGTATAGCCGGCATTAACATTCCTGATCATAAGCATTCTGTAATTGCACTTACTGCAATCTACGGTATCGGTAAAACTCGCTCTCAAGCTATTCTAGCTGAAGTGGGTATTGCTGAAGATGCTAAGATCAGTGAACTAACTGAAGAGCAGATCGATCAACTGCGTGATGGTGTAGCTAAGTACACTGTAGAAGGTGATCTACGTCGTGAAGTATCGATGAACATCAAGCGTCTTATGGACCTTGGCTGTTACCGCGGTCTTCGTCATCGTCGCAGTCTACCACTACGTGGACAGCGTACTAAAACCAACGCTCGCACCCGTAAGGGTCCGCGCAAGCCGATCAAGAAATAGTCGGATAAGGTAGAGTACAATGGCAAAACAACCAACTCGCGCGCGTAAGCGCGTACGCAAGCAAGTAGCTGATGGCGTAGCGCACATTCATGCTTCTTTCAACAACACAATCGTAACTATCACTGACCGTCAAGGCAACGCTCTTGCATGGGCTACAGCAGGTGGTTCAGGTTTCCGTGGTTCTCGTAAATCTACTCCGTTCGCAGCACAAGTTGCAGCTGAGCGTTGTGGTGAAATGGCTAAAGAATATGGCCTAAAGAACTTGGAAGTTATGGTTAAGGGTCCAGGTCCAGGTCGCGAATCTACTGTTCGTGCACTGAACGCTGCTGGTTTCCGTATCACTAACATTGTTGATGCGACACCAATCCCTCATAACGGTTGTCGTCCACCTAAGAAACGTCGCGTTTAAGTTTCGTTTCTAGGAATATTGGAGAAAGATCATGGCAAGATATTTGGGTCCTAAGCTTAAGCTTAGCCGTCGCGAAGGTACTGACTTATTCCTTAAGTCTGGTGTCCGTGCGATCGATACCAAGTGTAAAATTGATAACGCACCAGGTGTACACGGCGCTCGTCGCGGTCGTCTATCTGAGTATGGCGTTCAGCTTCGTGAGAAGCAAAAAGTTCGTCGTATCTACGGCGTTCTAGAAAAACAATTCCGCAACTACTACAAAGAAGCTGCACGTCTTAAAGGCAACACAGGTGCAAACCTGCTTCAGCTTCTTGAAGGTCGTCTTGATAACGTAGTTTACCGTATGGGCTTTGGCGCTACTCGTGCTGAATCTCGTCAACTAGTTAGCCACAAGTCTATTCTAGTTAACGGTAAAGTTGTAAACGTTCCTTCTTTCAAAGTAGCGGCAAACGACGTTGTTTCTATCCGCGAGAAAGCTAAACAGCAATCTCGTATTAAAGCGGCTCTAGAAGTTGCTGAACAACGTGAAAAGCCAACTTGGATTGAAGTAGATGCTGGCAAAATGGAAGGTACATTCAAGCGTATGCCTGAGCGTTCTGACCTATCAGCTGACATCAATGAACACTTGATCGTCGAACTTTACTCTAAGTAAGGTTAAAAAAAGAGAGGACACAATGCAGGGTTCTGTAACAGAATTTCTTAAGCCGCGTCTTGTTGACATTGAACAGATCAATACGACACACGCGAAAGTAACTCTTGAGCCATTAGAGCGCGGTTTCGGCCACACTCTAGGTAATGCTCTTCGCCGCATTCTTCTATCTTCTATGCCGGGTTGTGCCGTAACAGAAGTTGAAATTGAAGGTGTGCTACACGAATACAGCACTAAAGAAGGCGTTCAGGAAGATATCCTGGAAATCCTTCTAAACCTTAAAGGTTTGGCTGTACGCGTTGCTGAAGGCAAAGATGAAGTGTTTATTACACTGAACAAATCAGGCTCAGGCCCTGTTGTTGCAGGTGACATCACCCACGATGGTGATGTAGAGATCGCTAACCCTGAGCACGTAATTTGTCACCTAACGGATGACAACGCTGAGATCGCTATGCGTATCAAAGTAGAACGTGGTCGTGGTTACGTTCCAGCTTCAGCTCGTATCCATACTGAAGAAGATGAGCGTCCTATCGGTCGTCTACTAGTTGACGCTACTTACAGCCCGGTTGATAAAATCGCTTACGCTGTAGAAGCGGCACGTGTAGAACAACGTACTGATTTAGACAAGCTTGTTATCGATATGGAAACGAACGGTACTCTAGAACCTGAGGAAGCAATCCGTCGTGCAGCTACTATTTTAGCTGAACAATTGGATGCGTTCGTAGATCTTCGTGATGTACGTGTACCTGAGGAGAAGGAAGAGAAGCCAGAATTCGATCCTATCCTACTACGTCCTGTAGACGATCTTGAACTAACAGTTCGCTCTGCTAACTGTTTGAAAGCAGAAGCGATTCACTACATCGGTGATCTTGTACAGCGCACTGAGGTTGAGCTACTTAAAACGCCAAACCTTGGTAAGAAATCTCTTACAGAGATTAAAGATGTGCTTGCTTCACGTGGTCTTTCTCTAGGCATGCGTCTAGAAAACTGGCCACCAGCGTCAATCGCTGAAGATTAATCGAAAAGTTAGAAGGATTAGGTCATGCGCCATCGTAAAAGTGGTCGTCAACTCAACCGCAACAGCAGTCATCGCAAAGCGATGTTCAGCAACATGGCTAGCTCTCTTGTTCGTCACGAAGTTATTAAAACTACCGTGCCTAAAGCAAAAGAACTACGTCGCGTAATTGAGCCATTGATTACCCTAGCTAAGACAGACAGTGTTGCTAACCGTCGTCTTGCATTTGCTCGCACTCGTGATAACGAAGTTGTGGCAAAACTATTTAATGAACTAGGCCCGCGTTTCGCGGCTCGCCAAGGTGGTTACACTCGCATTCTTAAATGTGGTTTCCGTACTGGTGATAAAGCTCCAATGGCTTACATTGAGCTTGTAGACCGCCCAGCTGCTGAAGAAGCTGCTGAGTAATCTATACTAGATTCTTAATACAAAAGCCGAGCATTAGCTCGGCTTTTTTGTGTCTGTAGAACAAGGAAAAGATAATAGAAATTGCACCATGATGTTTGGCACTTTTTGCTTGTCTTATCTGCTCCAATTTTCAAAAATGTCTCGTATCTCGTATCTCGTATCTCGTATCTCGTATCTCGTATCTCAAATATCTTTTCTTCCACGCACAAAAAAGAGCACCGAAGTGCCCTTATTAGATTTTAAGCTAGCTATTAATAACTAACGATTATTGCCATATAGCTGAAAGTGAATCCATCAGGCCGCTCGTTGCACCTTGTGACTGCAGTGCTTGAAGAATGATGGGTGCAAATGTTGTAACCATTGATGGATCCATACCTAATCCAGAAAACGCACTTTCAACGGCACCTTGTGAGCTTAGTAGCGATGATAGACCAGTAGACTCAAGGCTCGACATACCCGGAATAAGTGTCGCGAGTTCTTTGTTGTCGGCTGTGCCAAGAGAGTTTTGTGCAAGGGCCAACATTGAACCAATACCGCCAACTGCTTGGTCGCTGGTAACAGAAGCTTGGTCAGCTACCGTATCCACAAGTGGTGTTGTTTCGTTCTGCTGAGACCACATATTCACTGCTGCCATTAGTGCAGTTTGTGATAGTTGGGAATAGTTGGTATCTGATGATGAACTGGTTTGTTCAGAGTCGCTAGTGCTAGCGCAAGAGACAACAGCAAGGCTGCTTAAAACTGTGATGAGTACTTTCTTCATTATTCGTCCTTAAGTAATAAAGTAATTTACTCTTTCACTATAAACGAAAAACGGCGATGTAGTCACATCGCCGTTGGATTATTTCAATTTTATTTGCCAATAGTATTTTGTTTTACTAAAGGTTTTTATAAAAATTAAAGAATAGCTAGAAGTTCTACTTCAAATACTAGAGCAGCAAATGGTGGGATTGCAGCACCTGCGCCACGCTCACCGTATGCTAGATCTTGAGGGATGTATAGCTTCCACTTAGAGCCAACAGGCATCATTTGTAGAGCTTGTACCCAACCTTGAATTACGCCAGTTACTGGGAATTCAGCAGGTTGACCGCGAGATACAGAGCTGTCGAAAACAGTACCGTCAGTTAGTTCGCCGTGGTAGTGAACACGTACTTGCTTGTCTGCAGTAGGGATTTCGCCAGTACCTTCAGTTAGTACTTCGTACTGAAGACCAGACTCAAGAACTGTTACTTCTGAACGAAGAGCGTTGTCAGTTAGGAAAGCTTCGCCGTCAGCTGCTGCTGCTTTAGCTAGTTCTTGACGTGCAGCTTCACCACGAGTGTGTAGCTCTTGTAGTGCGTTGTTGATTTCGTCAACTTCGATAGCTGGCATGTCACCAACTAGAGCTGTTGCGATACCAGCAGCGATTGCGTCAACGTTTAGGCCTTCAAGACCAGAACCAGCAAGTTGTTGGCCCATTTGTAGACCGATACCGTAGCTAGCTTTTTGCTCTACAGTTTCAAATTTTACTTCAGACATGAAAAGTCACTCTTTTTGTCAGTACGAAAAGGGTAAGAATACCAGTATTAGCAGCGTGAAGAAACGGCTAGTCCCTGATCACTTGCGCTTTACCGTGCCCAAATCACAGCCATGTCAATTTTCTCGCTTTGGGCCTTGTTGTGACGGAAAGATCTATACTGTTGGTACTTTGGTTTTTATACTGTAGTTATTCAATGTATAGGACGCAGTGGTATGAATCGTCGTCAAAAGAAAAAACAGAAAGTTGACCACTTAGCAGAATTCAAGGATCGACTGAATCAGGTCAAAGAGAAATTGAGTTCGATCGATGTGAAGAAAATGAAAACCTCGACAGCGCAAACTTGGGGTTCATTGCCGAAGTTACACCAAAGACTGTTGATGGTGATTTCTCCGATCGTACTGATATTACTTTTTGTGCCGCTACCAGAACCTAAAGTAGACACAGCTCCAACAACATCGCGCGTTGAGCTTGAAATAAACACCGTCGGCTTAAGCGAACAGCAAAATGCCAAGAACAGCTCATTAGAACCGAGTAACAAAAATTGGCAGGAGTACCTTGTTAAGCAAGGGGATACGTTAGCGCAGGTTTTTCGAAACAACGATTTGCCATTGTCTGACTTGAATGCGTTAGTGCGAATTGAAGGTGCAGATAAGCCGCTCAGTCAGATTCGTAAAGGCCAGCTGGTTCGTTTCAAACTTGCTGAAACTGGGCAGTTGGACATTCTTCAGCTAGAGAAAGGCGACACTTCGGTGATGTTCTTCCGCTTATCCGATGGTGGCTTTGGTCGCAGTAAGTAGATGAATAGTGAGCCTGAGTTAAAGCGCTTCACCAGACACAGATAAACGATAGAAAAGAGCTAAGCATTAGCTCTTTTTTTTGGTCGCTTGAAAGGGGCGAGTGGCAAGATGATAAGCATGATTCCGATAAAGGTTAATGTATCCGGAATCTCATCGAACCATATTGCACCTATTAGCGCGACAAACACCAATCCTGAATACTCAGCCAAGGCAATTTGGCTAGAGTGTGCTTTTTGATAGGCAGCAACCGCAAGGCCGTTGTAACTTAAGATTAGCGTCGCACTCAGGGCTATGTATCCCAAATGCTCCACAGACACCGGCTGCCAGTATAAGAAGCACAGTACTAATGAGGCTGGAATAGAGAATAAGGTTGTCCACCACAGCGTAGTGACCACCGTTTGCTCACTAGGAAGCTTTCTTACGAGTACATTAAATAGTGCTAGGGTGAGTGCTGTCCCCAAAGCAAACAGTGCCGCCCAATGAAATTGTGATGGCCTCAAGACAATCAATGCACCAATAAAACCTATGGTTGTGCCGATCACCTTGCCGAGTGCCGGTTGCTCTTTCAATAGCAACATTGAGAGCGGCAACATCAGTAAAGGCGCGACATAAAATACTGCGTTGGCGGTTGCCAAAGACAAGTGAGTGATCGCGACCACCATGCACCCACTGCCGATCAGAATTAACTGACCTCGAATGAAGGTTACCTTAGCCTGCTGTAAGCACCGTTGTTCTTTTTTCTGCTGTAGCCACAAAGGGGTGATGATGAGCAGAGATATCAACTGTCGGAAAAAAATATACTGTAAGGGCGGTACTTCGCCATTTAACAGCTTTACCGCTACGTCGGAAAGCGAGGCAAACAAGTTACCTGCAACCAACAATAGAATACCGGCAGTGATATTCGTCATTATTTTTCTAATCTCATGTCTATATGAGGAATGTCATCTTCGAGGTACATATCCGAGATGGTGTTGAAGCCGTGGCTCGCATAGAAGTTTTCTAGGTGTTGCTGCGCGCCAATATCAATGGCCGTATTTGGCCAAAGAGCCTCGCAGCGTGTTAATGCTTCTTTTATTAATTGATGCCCCAAGCCATCACCTCTTGCTGATTGCTTGGTTGCGACTCGGCCGATGCTGGTGTTGTCGTAAGAGGTACCTGGTGGTAATAAACGTGCACACGCAACCAACTCATCATCAGAATAACCAAGCAGGTGCTCAACACCTGCGAGTGTATCTTTACCGTCGAGCTCTGGATAAGGACAAGTTTGCTCAACCACAAATACATCGACTCTTAATTTAAGTAGTTGATAAAGCTGTTGTGTTGAGAGTTCAGAAAAAGGAATTGAGTGCCAAGTGATCATGTTTACATCCAGAGATTATCGATGCCCTGAATGTACTATGCGTGATGATTGTTGGCATTAACTATTGTTAATTCGACCTTTAATTCTGCTCAGGCTGATTGCGGTGATTCCTAGATAAGCGGCAATTTGATTGTCATTTAAGCGCTGCTCAAGGTCGGGATAGTGCTCGCAGAACAGCTGATAACGTTGCTCTGGTGTATAGAGCAGCATGAAGCGTTCTTTGTTTTCCTTATGCATCAGTTGTGTTTCTAACAGCTTTAAATACAAAGGATTATTTGATGCACGCCACTCGATAACCGCATTCATTGGCAGCTCTAACATGGTGATGGGTGTCAGCGTTTCTAATAGGTAAGGAGAGGCTTGGTTCTTTATCAGACTCTCAAAGCCGATGATCCAATCTTGTTCCCAATAGAACTCTTTGCTGTATTGCTTACCATCATCAGTGAGGTAGCAGGCATGGCACAAGCCTTCAAGTACAAAGTAGATTGAACTCGCCATCTCACCTTGATTGATCAAGATGTGTCTGGTTGGCAGCTCAAGTGGCTTGGCGACAGCGAGTAGAGATTCAATCTGGCTTTCAGAGAAGTCGAAGCTTTGCAGTAGTTCGATAAAAGAGGTGTGCATGAAAATAACCTATCCCAAATAAGTGCCGAAATCATCGCACTTATTTGGAGAGAGGTACAGAGCAGGATAAATCAGAGGCGTGCGTGTTGCTCTAGGTAATCTTGAGCAAGTTCTCTGCCCATGTATTTACCCAGAGTCTTCAGTGGTACCTTTTTAAGGTTCACCACAATCAAGCCATCCAAGGCATCATTAAACGATGGGTCGACATTAAAACACACCAGTTTACCGTTCATCCCTAGATATTGGCGCAGCAGTACCGGCAGGCCTTTACCTTGCTCCATGCGTGCTAACACTTTAGAGAGCAGAGGCACACTCGCCAGTGAAGAGAGCAGGTGATTTTGCCAGAACACATGACTGCTGGTATTGAGTGGTGACGAAGGTGAAACCAAATTCGCCTTTTCCTCATCATAATGGTGGATTGATAACGTGGTCGCGATCAACAGACGCGCATTGTGGCTGTAATCATTGCTGATACTGACTGGGCCGAACAGATGGGTATATTGAGGGTGACGAGACACAAAGGTCGCAATGCCTTTCCACAATAGTAACAGTGAGTTCAGGCTCTTTTGGTAAGGTTTACTTACTACCGATCGCCCTAGTTCAATGCTGTTTTCTAACGTATCAATGAATTCTTGGTTGTAGTTAAACAGGCTACGAGAGTAAAGCTGATCAAGCCCGTGCTCTGCGATGAGTTTGTCGACCATACCGAGTCGATACGCCCCGACCAGTTCTGCCTTGGTTTTATTCCACACAAACAGTTGATGGTAGTAAAGGTCATACTCATCTAAATCACAGGCCAGCCCACTGCCTTCTCCGACTTCTCTAAAGCTTTCTTCTCTTACTCGACCAATCTCGCGCATTAAGTTAGGAATAGATTGGCTTGGTGTGCAGTAGACCTCAAAGTTCCCTTGCTCGAGCAGTTTCATCTCTTCAGGGAGTGAGTCTATCTCTATTGATAAGACTTCTGGTGGAATAGGCGCTATCACTTGGGTATCGAAAGAGGGCGCGTGGATTGGCGTGTTCGGACTATCTTGTTGACTCATTAGATAGGTATTAAGTCGTAGGTAGTTGACGATATCCATCTCTTTTTCAAACGATTTTATCTCTGAATACGGAATCGATGAGCCAATCGAGATAGAGATAGTTGTCGCTTGTTTATTAAGAAGTTCACGCCCGAGTAGAGCGGTTCTCAACAGTGGATGAACACGACCCGCTTGATAGAAAAGCTCACTGTTCTTGCCATTGATAAAGATAGGTACCGTGGTGGCTTGGTGACGTTTGACGAATTTCGCTACCGACTTGCTCCACTCGATGTCTGTCAGTGTTTTTGCCCCTTTACGGTAGCTTGATACTTCACCTGCTGGGAATACAATCAATAGTCCACCATCAGCCAAATGACGATTGGCATCTCGAATCGCTTTGGCATTGGTGCGTTTCGATTCTTTACTGTTAAAGACATCGACACCGATGAAAAGATCATCCAGTTCAGGCAGGCGCTTAAGTAACTCATTGGCCAGCACCTTCACATCCTTTCTTACTGATCCTACGAGATCGGCAAGGATCACGCCTTCGATGGCGCCAAGCGGGTGGTTCGCCACAATCACGACAGGCCCTTCTTCCGGGATGTTTTCCGTGCTTCCCGATGCAACCGAGTAGTCGATATTGAGCGCCGACAGAGTGTAATTCATGAATTCGAAGCTAGATAACTCGTTTTTACGATCTTGGTAGAGTCGGTCTAGCTTAGATAGCCCAGTTGCCCACTCGACAACAGACTCACCTAAACCAAAAGGCGTGTAACGTGGTAAACGAAAAGGACTATCAATCATAATGAAATTACCTTACTTAATCAGTTGCGGCCAAACTTTATCGGCTTGTTGAATATGCTGTGCTTGGTCTTGTTCCCAGCGCTGCTTAATCTCTTGGTCGTAGTTGAGGTAAAGCTTGTTATCAACAATCGTCCATTGATGTGGGTCACTCGGTGCAAAGTCGCTCTTCGCTGATACTGCCCAAGCGCAATAGCCACCATATTGAGGGGCATATTTTTCAGGATTATTAACAAATAAAGTCAGATTCTTTTCAGAAGAGAAATACCAATCCGCCCCTTTGTACTCAGTGCTGAATTTTTTACTGCCTTCAATGGGCTTACCGGAAGTGAAATAAGCCACGGTATCGTAGCCATCGAGTGCCTTACTGCTAAAGAAGCCGGTATAGATTTCATCGGCGGCAAATACGTACGGGCTAACAAGTAGCAGAACCATGGTGAATAGTTTTCTCATGATGGACTCCATCTATAGATTGATTGCGGGTGATAAATCAAAGGTAAAGCGCTGCTGATTTATCTGACATGGTTTAATGGGTTCGCATGGTGAGCCGGGTGCATAAAACATAGAGGCTTGACCATGCAGGTTACGTAAGTGTGTAAAGCTCACGGTATGTGCGTCTTCGCGATGCATACAGGTCGCTAAATGAGGTTGCTCATTGTGATGGTGAGAGTGGAACATCAGTAAGTTCTGTTGATTCTTACCTGCCGCCATGAGCTGATCATATTTTGCTTGTCGGTAGGCTTGCACTCGCTCTAAATCAACACCGGATGAGAAGAGTGGAGAATCAGTGTCGACTATTTTCTGTTGAATACCATCCCACATGTAGGCGATAACCAGACCATTGTGTTGGGTTAGATTGGGCGCGAAAGCTAGCAAGGTAAATGGGGCAAAAGAGTGTAGGTCTAGCTTGTGAAACGCTTCAGATAGCTGACTGATATTACGACTCGATGATAGGTTTTTAAGTAGCAAACCGCGGCTTACTAAAGGACCAACGGGCACTGTGCCTTGATAGTTATTGAGTAGGCATAGCGAAAGCCCGAACTCATTAATACTTATCCAGCTACCGCCGCCAGTTGGGTCGAGTGGCATAATGATATCGACACCGTTGACTCGATATTGTCTGGGTGGCATTGCCAGTGCTCGCGTCTTTTGTTCATCACGATTAAAAAAGACCTGATAACCATTCTCTTCAAGCAGCCAAGATACTGAACACATGATTATTGCTCCCTCAGATAGCTGTTGGTGGTTGGGGCATAACCAAAGGTGTTGCAGGTCTCGACGTCTAGGAAGGTGGTGATCACCTTGATCATCGCGTAATGATGATTGGCATGCAGTGCGGCAAAGGTGACCTCTCTTTCGAGCGTTGAAGGCAGGCTTGCGAACACTTGAGCATCCATCGAAACCTCGGTTTGGATCATGATAGGCGCTTCGAGATCTCGACGGTCTAATCGTTCAAGCCAGTTGATCACATAGTGGATCTCTTTGACTGCAATAGAGCGGTCGTATTCGACAGGATGACCACGACGACGAGTGTTGTAATCAACGGTCGCATTCTCTTTTAAGATTAAGGCGTGAAAAAGATCGAGCGTGTGACGAGTATGCTCACCAATAGAGCTTGTGACGTGCGGCTTTGCTCGTGTCAGATAGTCGCTGTCAGATATCGCTAACAAAAACTCTAGACCCTGATTCAATATCTCTACCGCTCCTTTGATACTAGGAGAGAAAGAAGTGAGGGCGCTCGGTTGGGCTATGGGGTTCATTCATGGTCCTCGTACAAAGTTAGTCAGTGGTCGGATATTGTTGAACAAGACGTCGCTCTTCTTGCCACGCAGCGAATAAGCTCTTGAAAGAAGGAGTCTTATAGCCTCGTTGTTTTTGCTGAGCGCCAATATCAAAAAGAATGCGGTATTGCAGAAGTAGCGTAGAAAATATCTCTCGCAATGGCGTGTTGCGATCCCAGATATGCCCAGCCTCACTGCTGGCGCCATTGACCTCAAGGATAGTGAAATCCTCACCGTTCATTAGGCTGTGCATGTCCTTGAATTTGACGTCGAGTCGACCAAAGTGGAAGCCATCGAAGTCGTCAAATATCTCGTCTAAGCGTTCGGTTAAAGCTTGAGTGATGTATTGGTTGCCGTCTCGGAAGATACAGCCACGGCTATGGCTACCTGCGAACGCGAGTTGGAACTCTTCGCCCTCTGCGAGTACTTGATCCAGTTTATCTTCATGTCTCGGCAGATACAGGTGGCTGAGCTGCCCTGCACGCGGGCTATTTTCAATTAACTGCTTGAGGGTCGAGCTGCCATCACCCACCACCATTGGCGCATATTTGAGTGTGATCGAGATGATCTCGCCTTGCTTTTTGTTTGGGTAACGAACATAGAAAACACCCGCTTCGGCTTGATAAGGCGCCTTTTTCTGCAATAGAAAGCGAGCATTATTTGGGAAAGATTCAACATATTGCTCAAGTTGATCTTGGTTGTTGATCAGCTTAACGCCAACACCTCGACAGCCAAGATCCGGCTTTGCCACGATAGGGAAATCAAGATCCGTTTGTATGAGTGCGCTGCGTGCGTCTTCGGCTTGTTTTTTACTGCCGAGATCCGTTTTGGTTAGGGTTATAAACGGAGAGATCCAACGCTGACTTGAAGATCCGGCAAGGCTCAATATCTCATGTTTTGATTCGCCTACCATGCCGCTTAACTTAATGCTTGGATTGGCGATGAGCGGCAGCGCCCAGTCAAAGTGCCGTAACCCTTGCATCAGGCTTTGAATCACCACTGGCGTGTAGAAGAACCAAGTTGGAAGAAACTCATAAGGAGAGACGCTGCGCACGGTATCTTTTTCAAGCAAAGGCATGCCTGCATTGATTTGATGTGCGGGAATGATGCGAATATCTTGCGGTGAACTCATGATAATCCTCTAGAGTAGGTTCTATTCATTAATCGATTGCCGATAAACAGCAAAGCGATGGCACACGGGATAACGATCCATTGATATTCAGAGGCTTGCAGCCACGCTGATGTCCCTAAATAGTAGATGGCAGAGAAGACAATGCCAGTCCAGAGCGCAGTGGCACTAATCACGGCAAACAAGAAAGTAGGCAGTGGGATGGCGAAAAAGCCACTTAAGGTAAAGCCGACGGTGCGAAGCCCTGGAATAAATCGGATAACAAAAAGGCTGCTGAATGCGTTCTGACGTAATTTGGTACGAAGCGAACGAAAGTACTTATTCGTGAGGGCTTTATATCGAACACCTCGGAAATAACGTCCTGACTTCCCTAAGTAATAAAGACCGAGATCACCCGTGGCAATACCGATGAAAATAGCAAGCAGCGCATATTGAGGAAGTATTAGACCTTGAGTCGCGATACCTGCCGCCGTAACAATCGCAAGATCTTCAAGCAGGTAAGAAAGTGCGATGATGCCAAGCATCAGCCATAGCAGCGACTCCTCCCCTGAATGTAACCATGCTTGAATGCTCTCGACGGTGCTCATCAAATGTCCTTATCTATCCTATAAATGAATGGCTTAACCACCATTCATTGAGTGTAGTAAATTAAATAGACAGGAGGAGCAGATAAAAACTTACAGCTGATTAGTGTTTTTTTGTGTTGGATTCATTCAATTGGTGGTTTGAGTCGTGCTGTTTGACTGCTGTTTGACTGCTGTTTGACTGCTGTTTGACTGCTGTTTGACTGCTGTTTTGAAGCTAAAGGCGTGGCATTTGGAAGCGGGTTGAACGAGAGTTTGTCGTTCGAAAATTAGGGCTTTGGGCTGAACATTTAGAAGAAAAGAAAAAGGCTGAGTCGTAAAACTCAGCCTTTCAGAACGTTAACTATGGATTACTTAAGCAATCTATTTAGTTAGGTCAATCTGGTAAACAGCAAAACCAACATCGTCAGTCGCAACACGTTTCATCGGGTATTGACCCTTCTCTTTGATGAACTCTGCTGCTTTGTCGCTTGGAGATGTTTCAAAGCGGATATCTAGCTTGTTATCCGTTTTGATTGGTGAAAATGACCAATTGTTATCCGCGCTTGGGCTCACTTGACCTTGCTCTTTGCTTACGCGAGAGATGTAGTTTGCAAGAACAGTACGGTTCTCATCTGGTGCATCAAATGCGATGAAGTCTTCACCTGTGCCTGGGAACTTAGCGCTGTATGCACGGTAGTTGTTGGTTGCGATCAGGAAGTCTTGCTTCATGTCGATTGGCTTACCTTGGTAAGTTAGGCCAACAATACGCTGTGAGTCAGGGTTAACCACTTTACAGTTTGCATCGTATTTAGCAGGTTGAGTTACGTCGATTTGGTAATCAACACCGTCGATAACATCGAAGTTGTAAGTACGGAAGTTATCCCACTCAATCAACTGTTGTGGTGCTGTTGAGTTAACATCCACTTGGTTGAACTGACCTGCAGAACACTCAAGCCACTCTTTTACTTCGTGACCTGTTACCTTCATCGCAACTAGCGTGTTCGGGTAAAGGTACAAGTCAGCTGCGTTACGGAATGTCAGTTGACCAGATTCAACCTCAGTGAAGTTCGCTGGGTCATTCTTACGGCCACCAGCTTTGAATGGTGCAGCCGCGGAAAGTACTGGCGTACCATCTAGGTCAGGGTCACCTTGGATGAACTGTTCAACGTAATCTTTCTGTGCAAGGTTAACGATTTGAACTGTTGGATCGTCTTGTACTAGAGACAAGAAGCTGTACATCACATCGTCTGCTTTACCAATCGGTTGGTTAACAAACTCACGAGTACCAGCGTGGTCTTTTTCTAGTGCTGTTACGATGCCTTCATCAGCTGCAGCAAGCGATTTCTTCTCGATTTTGTCGTAGATAGGGCGCGCTTCTGATTGGCCTTTAATCACTTCCCACTTACCGTCTTTTTGTGCAAGTGTTAGATCCATAACACCAACGTGGCTACCCCAACGACCAGGCATTACTGCTGCAACGCCGTTCATTGTGCCCGTTTCGTTGTCGATGCCTTGAATGTCATCAAAACCTTTACCTGGGAAAACTGCGTGAGAGTGGCCGAATGCGATCGCATCGATGCCGTCTACTTCAGATAGGTAGAACGTTGAGTTTTCTTCGCCATTTTTGTATGGGTCAGTTGATACGCCTGAGTGAGGGATAGCAACGATAACTTCAGCGCCTTCCGCTTTCATTTGAGGCACTAGCTCGTTAGCCGTCTCAATGATATCGCGAGCGATCACTTTACCTTCAAGGTTCTTCTTATCCCACGTCATGATTTGTGGTGGAACAAAACCGATGTAACCCACTTTTACTTCGTGCTCTACGCCAGCAGTATCTTCGAACGTGTGTGTCTTGATGATGTAAGGCGTGAAGTAGTGTTTTTTGGTTTCTGCGTCGTAAACGTTAGCACTGATGTATGGGAAATCAGCGTCGTTGATAGATTCTTCTAGGAACTCAAGACCGTAGTTGAATTCGTGGTTACCTAGGTTTGCAGCGTCGTAGCTTAGTTGGTTCATTGCTTTATATGCAGGGTGAACTTCGCCTGCTTCGATGCCTTTGTCTGCCATGTAGTCACCCATTGGGCTACCTTGCAGTAAGTCACCGTTATCAACTAAAACGCTGTTGGTTACTTCGCTTTGAGCTTCTTTTACTAAAGTTGCAGTACGTGCTAAGCCGATTTTTTTCGATGGCTTGTCTTTGTAGTAGTCGTAATCCATTAGGTTGGTATGGATATCCGTCGTTTCTACGACACGTAATTTAATCACTTCATCGGTATCTGGTGTTGTTGTGCAGCCTGCTAAAGTCAAACCAAGACCCGCAAGTACAGCCAATGACAAAGGTTTCATTGCAACTTTCATTTTGTAGCTCCAAAGTGGATAGTAGAAAATTCGTTGCGTAATGTAACAAAACCGAATGAAACAATGATTACAACGAATGTTAATTCGTGACTTAGATCGATTACTTTATGGTGTTCTGCAAGACGCCTCCCAAAGCTGCTCAATCGATGCGCAACTGATATCGATAATATTAGTCCATTCATTTCACCTGCTTATCGATAAATCCAATCCCTTATCAGCTTTTCGAATAAAAAATGAAATTTTAGAATTTCCAGTAATATGAGAGGCTCGTCATAATGCCTATATCAAGGACGTATCAGGCAGATGAATAGCAAGGATAGCTCAAAACGAAGCTTCTGTTTTCTTCTAGTGCCAATACTCCCATTCACTCAAGTGGATGAGTTAAATCCCTTGCTTGGCAAGACCAAGTAATGAATTGCTCGTAACGCGAGCCTTAAAGGAAGCACTGAAATGGACCAAGAACGTTTAACCCACCTAAAACAGCTCGAAGCGGAAAGTATTCATATTATCCGTGAAGTAGCGGCTGAGTTTGATAACCCAGTGATGATGTACTCCATCGGAAAAGATTCTTCTGTGATGCTTCATTTAGCTCGCAAAGCGTTTTATCCAGGCAAGATTCCATTCCCGCTATTGCATGTAGATACGGATTGGAAATTCCGCGAGATGATTGAGTTTCGTGATCGTACGGCTAAAAAGTACGGCTTCGACCTTTTAGTACATAAGAACCCAGAAGGTATTGAGATGGGTTGTAGCCCATTTGTACATGGTTCTTCGAAGCACACTGACATCATGAAAACACAGGGCCTTAAGCAGGCGTTAAACAAGTATGGGTTCGATGCGGCTTTTGGTGGTGCGCGTCGTGATGAAGAAAAATCTCGTGCGAAAGAACGTGTTTATTCTTTCCGTGATAAGAACCATACGTGGGATCCAAAAAACCAGCGTCCAGAGCTTTGGCACACCTACAACGGTCAGGTTAATAAGGGCGAAAGCATTCGTGTCTTCCCGCTATCTAATTGGACTGAGCTCGATATCTGGCAATACATCTATCTAGAGAGCATCGATATTGTTCCACTTTACCTTTCAGACAAACGCCCTGTAGTTGAGCGTGATGGCATGCTGATCATGGTTGATGATGACCGTATGGAGCTGCAAGAAGGTGAAGTGATTGAAGAGAAAAGCGTTCGTTTTCGTACTTTAGGCTGTTACCCATTAACCGGAGCGGTTGAATCTGAGGCGAATACGCTAACGGGCATTATTGAAGAGATGCTGGTGGCGACGTCTAGTGAGCGTCAAGGTCGAGCGATTGACCATGATCAGTCGGGCTCTATGGAGCTGAAAAAGCGCCAAGGTTATTTCTAAGAATCTAAGGAAAGAAAAATGAATAGTGCAGTAGAAGCCGAATTGGCTGAACTAGGGATTGAAGGTTATCTAAGTCAGCATCAGCATAAATCTATGCTTAGATTTTTAACTTGTGGCTCGGTAGATGACGGTAAAAGTACGCTAATCGGTCGCTTACTCCATGATACAAAACAGATTTATGAAGATCAGCTAGCGGCGGTTCACTCGGATAGCCAACGAGTGGGAACGACAGGTGAGAAACCTGATTTGGCACTGCTTGTTGATGGTCTGCAGGCTGAGCGTGAGCAAGGGATCACGATCGATGTGGCTTACCGCTACTTCTCGACTCAAAAACGTAAGTTCATTATTGCTGATACTCCTGGGCATGAGCAGTATACGCGCAACATGGCAACAGGCGCTTCAACGTGTGATCTGGCGGTGATCTTGATTGATGCTCGTAAGGGCGTTCTGGATCAAACACGTCGTCACTCGTTTATCTCTAACCTGCTTGGTTTGAAGCATTTCATCGTTGCTGTAAACAAGATGGATCTCGTGGATTACGCGCAAGATCGTTTTGAAGAAATTCGCGATGAATACCTAGAGTTTGCAGAAAACCTAGAAGGCGAAACCAATATTCAGATCTTGCCAGTATCGGCGCTTGAAGGCATCAACGTTGCTGCACCAAGTAAAGAGCTTGCATGGTTCGAAGGCCCATCTCTGCTAGAAGTGTTAGAGAACGTCGACATTGACCAAAAGCGTTCGGCAGGTGAATTCCGATTCCCAGTTCAGTACGTCAATCGTCCTAACTTAGACTTCCGCGGTTTTGCTGGCACCGTTGCCTCTGGCCGTGTCAGTGTCGGTGATGAAATCAAGGCGCTGCCGTCGGGTAAAACCTCTAAGGTTGCACGCATTGTAACTTTTGATGGTGATTTGGAGTCTGCGCAAGCGGGCTTGGCAGTAACACTGACCCTTGAAGATGAGATTGATATCAGTCGTGGTGATTTGATTGTGCTAGAAAACGCGCAGATTGAATCCACTAACCACGTATTGGCTGACATCGTGTGGATGACAGAGCAACCATTGCAACCGGGCAAAGCTTACGACATCAAGATCGCAGGCAAGAAAACCGTCGGTCAGGTTGAAATAGTTCGCCACCAATATGACATCAACAACCTGTCGACCCACGCTGTCGATGAGTTACCACTGAATGGTATTGGCTTGTGTGAATGGTCTTTGAACGAGACTGTTGCATTGGATAAATACCGTGAGAGTGCGGATACCGGTGGCTTCATCGTTATCGACCGTCTAACCAACGTGACGGTTGGTGCGGGTTTGATTCGAGACCGTTTGGACTCTGTTGAACAGCAAGTCGGTAACTTCTCTGCATTTGAACTTGAGTTCAACGCATTGGTTCGCAAACATTTCCCTCATTGGGATGCCAAAGATCTAAGCCAACTACTGAAGTCATAAACGACCAAGTAACAGCTTATTGAATCAGGCGGAAACCGATCGTTTCCGCCATAAAGGACGAGTATATGTGGCAACAAGGATTTGTATTAGCGATTTTGCTCGGCATCATTACTTGCCTGCTCGTTACCCGTATTAAGCCAAGCTTTATCTTTGCTGGCGCGGCGTTTATTGCTTTTATGGCTGGCATGATCGACTTGTCGAGCTTGGCTAATAACTTCACTAACTCCTCGTTACTGACTTTAATTCTTCTGATCCTCGCATCAAGTGCGTTGGAGAAAACTCGCTTAATCAGCTGGGTTAGCCGCAATATCTCTGAAGGTAGGCTAGGTACCGTGGTTGCGAAGTTGGGTATTTCTACAGCGTTACTTTCTTCTTTTACTAATAACACCGCGGTGGTTGTTTCTTTGATCGGGGCGATCAAACGTAATCAACAGCACGCGCCGTCTAAGTTACTTATCCCTTTGTCATACGCTGCCATCTTAGGTGGCACCCTGACATTGATCGGCACCTCTACCAATTTGATCATCAATAGTTTTGTTGAAGATGCAGGTTTACCGAGCTTAAACTTTTTCACACCTACCTTGATCGGTTTAGCGGTTTTGGTCGGTGGGGTATTGATCCTTATTCCTCTTAGCTATTTTCTACCCAGCTACGATGATGGTTCTCAAGATGATCTGCCTTACTTTCTCGAGGCGCGAGTTGAGCCAGGTTCTCCATTAGTTGGCCGTAGCGTCAGTGAAAATAATCTTAGAGCTCTTAGAAAACTGTTCTTAGCCGAAGTGATTCGAGACGGTAAAACCACCGCGTCGATTGACCCTGATTTTATTCTTCAAGCTCGTGACCGATTGCTGTTTTGTGGTGATGTTGAGAGCGTGGCGACACTGCAAGAAATTCAAGGACTGACTCTGTTTGGTCAGCATCATTTGAATGGCCAGAGCTTTGTTGAAGTGGTGGTGAGTTCGTCGGCAAGCTTCTGTAACAAAACCCTAAAAACCAGCCAATTTAGAGATCGTTTCGATGCGGTTGTGGTTGCTATTCGTCGTGGCCATGAACGCCTAGAAGGTGGGCTAGGGAATATCACATTGACCGCTGGTGATACCTTGATTTTGGTTCCAGGTAAACGCTTTGAAGAACAGCGCCAACAACACAACAAAGAGTTTGTGTTGATGAATGACTTAGATTCGAGTGCCAAGCTTGATGCCGACAAATCGACGTTCGTGTTGCTCGGCTTTGCTAGCGTGATTGGTTTAGCCCTTATCGATGCAGTACCTATTATCAAAGGCTTAGCTGGTTTTCTACTGTTGCTGGTGGCATTTGGCGTGGTGCAACTGGGTGAGCTCCGCCGCCGTTTCCCAGTCGATATTGTGGTGATCGTGGGCTCTGCACTTTCTATTGCTCAACTGATGATTTCATCGGGTTTATCTGAGCGGATGGGGCTGATGTTTATGGAGGCGTTTAATGGCTGGGGCGTATTCGGTGCGTTAGTTGCTACCTACTTTATGACTTTGGTTTTGACAGAGCTGGTGACCAATAATGCGGCTGCAGCACTCTCATTTCCGATTGGCTACAGTATGGCAGTAGGTTATGGCGTTGACCCTATGCCGTTCATCATGGCGGTACTGTTTGGTGCCAGTGCCAGTTTTATCTCTCCATACGGCTACCAAACCAACTTACTTGTTTATAGCGTAGGTAATTACCATTTAACGGATTATCTGCGTATCGGCATTCCAATCTCGATTGTATATTCGGGCTTGGTGCTGACCCTAATTCCTTATTTTTTCCCATTTTAATGCTGTTTATTTAAAGGACTAATTATGACCGCAGTACTCAAACCCAAAGATGAGAATGTTGTGTGGCATCAACACTCGATTGATAAAACATTTCGCGCGGATCTGAAATCACAAAAGCCAGCCGTGCTCTGGTTCACGGGGTTGTCTGGTTCTGGTAAATCGACAGTCGCTGGAGCATTAGAAAATCGTTTGGCACAGCTTGGTTACCATACTTATTTATTGGATGGTGACAATGTGCGTCATGGCTTATGTAGCGACCTTGGCTTCTCTGAGCAAGATCGTCGAGAGAACATCCGTCGTATTGGTGAGCTTGCTAAATTGATGGCAGATGCGGGTTTGATCGTGTTGTCAGCCTTTATTTCTCCGCATCAAGCTGAAAGGCAACTCGTGAGAGATTTATTGCCGGAAGGTGAGTTTCTTGAGGTGTTCGTCAATACGCCATTAGAGGTTTGCGAACAGCGTGATCCTAAAGGTCTGTATAAGAAAGCACGTGCCGGAGAAATCCCGAACTTCACAGGTATTAGTTCAGTGTACGAAGCGCCTCTGAGCCCTGAGATTGATCTACCTGCAGGTGAGAAGACACTCGATGAATTGGTCGAACTGTGTATTGATGCGTTGGAGAAGCGAAATATTTTAGCCAATTGAGATCGTTGGTACGACTAAGGCTGTTCACTTACTTATCGACTTATTCATGACTGATAAGTAGTACAGCCTTGGTTTACCGAGACAAGAAACCTATCCCCTAGATTCTCTTTATTCCTCTTAATACTTCACTTCTTACATCGTCTATTTTAGCTCCGTAGAGTGTCTAGACGGTGTAATTCACGCTGCTTTTCACTTCTGTCTGTACTGTGAATTTCTGGCTCAATAGTGCAATCAGTTGATCGTAATACTGCGTGTTTGGCTTGTTACCGAGCAAGGTACAAAGCTCATTGCCTGTAGGGCTGAATCGGTAGTAAACCAGCTTCACGCCTTTTGATAATGGTGCCAGTGACATGCTCTTACCTTGATAGGTTAGGTGCAGGGCTGGATCGAAATCAATCTCTCCGGATTCTAATTCTGTGCCCAGAATAATCCCGAGCTCTATCAAGTGGAGCAAGCTGGAGTAGGGCAGGTTGTGCCCACCAAGGTTGATGGTGTTGGTGGTGTCCCTTTTGCCAAAGTTGAATAGCCCAGCATGAGATTTAAAGCCGAGTAAGAGCTTTCTGCTGTTATCGCTACCAAAGCTACAACCCAGTGATGCTGCCCTTTGTAGGGTTAACGCTTCTTTTGGTGTCATGTCTTTTAAGATTTGCAGTGCCTTCATCGACGTCGAGCCTGGGTTGGTGACTTCTCGTTTCAGTACTTGAGCCCATAGCCTCTGCATCGATGTATTGTGGATCTCTTGTGCCATGTCGAAGAAACGGTATAACCAGTCCTGATCCGGGTCTCCAGCCGCTTCATCCTTACATGAAGAGTGCGCCAACTTTAGAATCTGTTCTAGGTTCTTTTGGCGAAGCTCTCTACGTTTTTTCTCTCGCAATAGTGCCCGTTCGATAAGCGTACTCTCAGCTTTATCCTTTGGCTTGGCACTATGACTAATTAAGGAATCGAGGCCGAAGCTTTGTGCGATGTGCAGCATTCTGCTGGCACTGTCGGCAATATGAGGCTTTTTCTCATGCTTATGCTGTGTGTCGCTAGCATGCTCAATGATCACTGGCTGTTTGGTTTTTGACATAAGAGTACCGTTAGGAGACGACTCAAAACCAATCGTAGTAAATAATTGCTCAGCCTAGCTTGTTAAAACGCTTGATAACTGCGTTAGAACTTTTGATTGTAGAATAACCACTTATCAAAAAGCTCCGCCTTGTTCTCAAGGCTTTTTCCTACGCTATTTCTGAACACTTACTTATTGTGATTGGTATAACTGTCTAAAATGTAACTCTTTATCTTATTGGTGGCTAGATTTTGCGAGCATAGTTGAAGGTTTCAACAAAATTTTACTTTTGTTAATGATAATAAAATGTTAAATTTGTTGTAATTCTCAAGGAGGAGTTATGAATCAAGTCAATGATAACAAGCTGAAGAAACAGCTTAGTATAGGGTTATTACTCGCGATTTATGTCGCTGTTCTAGCTTACTTATCTAATTACATCGCGTAATTCAGAAGAAAATTATCGTTATTAAACTGTTATTGAATGATCACACTCGTTCAGTGACGGCAGCTCATCCTTGAGCCACCCTTCTAATGACTACATGTCGTCATACTCTTCAATCGCAGTACCTTCAATAAGATAACCGGTTTGCGCTAAGTCATGGCTGATTGACTCAGTTTTCAGCGTTCCGACCAAATAGATCACATCCCATAACTGCTGTATTGGTGCACCTTTCGGGAACTTCACGTAGATGATTTGGTTCGGTGGCGGCGGTGGCACGTGGATACATGCGCCAAAGTACGGTACCAGCAGAAACTCAGTGATCATATTCTCATCACCTTCCAATGGAATCACAAAGCCAGGAATCTTCACTGTGCTGCCATTCAGCTCTGGGCGAACAGCACCAAGTGTCGATTGTTGAGGTTTGTCCATACTATTGTGGTCAACCATCGGCATACCAAATGAATCTAGCTGAGCACGTTCTGATTCTGGAATCAAATCAATCCATTCAAGTGTTAATACCGATTCGTCATTCTGAGTGGTTTCAGCGTGAGCTGTACTGATAAATGGGAACAGAAGTAGCCCAAGTATCAGTAGGAATTTGCGTTGCATCGTAGGTTCCTATTTTAGATTCGAATCGTCATGCCATCAGACAATGACTGGCGGTAAGCCCTGAAAGCGGGAATAAAGCCGATAATGATTCCAGCAACTTGTACCAGCATAAGCAGTTTCCACTCATGCGGTGTGATTGCGGATATCGATATGTTGATACCATAACTTTGTTGCACAATAGGAGCAACCACTGCGATCAGCGCAAACAATACTGCAACACCTAATGTAATGCCAAGGAAGGTTAGCGCACTGGCTTCACTGATCAGTAAACCAAACACATGATGAGGTCTTGCGCCCATCGCACGTAGGATGGCCATCTCTCGGCGCCTTTCTTGCAAGCTAGTGAGTAGGCTACTGAGCATGCCCAATAAACCGGCGACGACAACAAACCCTGAAACAATCAGTAGTGCTTGTTCTGCTACAGCCATCATTCCCCACAATTCGTGAAGCGCAATGCCCGGCATAATGGCGCTTAAAGGTTCTTGGCGGTAGTTATTGATTTCTCGTTGCAGTGCGAAGGTTTGGATCTTCGATTTAAGGCCAACCATCATCGCGGTAATCTGCTTCGGTTGGAAGTCACGTTGCTTTAGCGCTTCAGCATTCGGTGTGTGCCCGAGGTTGGCACCTGATTCCCAGCCAACATGAATTGCTTCGATTGCCT
Source organism: Vibrio sp. 10N.247.310.23 (assembly GCF_041467155.1). Taxonomy (NCBI): domain Bacteria; kingdom Pseudomonadati; phylum Pseudomonadota; class Gammaproteobacteria; order Vibrionales; family Vibrionaceae; genus Vibrio; species Vibrio sp. 10N.247.310.23. The sequence goes on from NZ_JBFSTZ010000004.1 coordinate 189,830, forward strand.
CTAGCGATACGTGTACGGTTTTGTCTACTGGTGTTCCTGTTGGCGCGAGTATTCCCACAATCTTGAAGGGCAGATTATCGTGACGGCTAAACGCAACATCACTGATACCGTGCGCAAGAATGATTTGATCACCTATTTTGTAATCTAGCTTCTTCGCGACGTCGGCACCAATCACTACGTCAAATAGCTGATTAAACTCTTTACCTTGTTGGAAAGTAAGTAATTGCTTACTTCCATAGCGATAGTTTTCAAAGTAACTATGATTTGTACCCATCACACGGAAGCCTTTGTGTGAATCGCCCAATGATATTGGTATCGCCCACTTTACTGCGTTGTGCTGGCTAAATTCTTCATAGCTTTTCCAGTCGATGTTGTTGGTCGCATTACCGATTCTAAATACGGAATAAAGCAGCAGGTTTACCTGACCAGAGCGGCCACCGACGATAAGGTCAGTACCTGAAATCGTATTGGCGAAGCTGCTCTTAGCTTCGGTTCTTACACGTTCCACACCGAGTAATAGAATGACGGATACAGCCACAGTGAGAATAGTTAGAATGGCTGTGGCTTTACGGTTGAGTACGCTTTTTAAGGCTAAGTGAGTAATTACTTTCATACGACAACCTTAGCTTGGTTAACGGTTTTTAAATCTATGGTTCGAGTGAACAACTTTTCTAGTGTTGGATCATGGCTAACAAAGATAAGAGTAGAACCTGCCTGGTTGGCTTGTTCTAACAACAGTTCGATAAAAGCTTCTCGGTTGTCATGATCCAAAGCCGAGGTTGGCTCGTCGGCAATAATGATTTTGGGTTGGCCGATCAAAGCACGAGCGGCAGCAACACGTTGTTGTTGACCGATGCTCAACTCGGTAACGGGCTTGTCCATTAAAGCTTGAGGTAGCTTTAATCGGAGTAACAACTCTCGAGCCGTCTCTTGTAAGCTTTTCTGGCTTTCAGCGACTTGCTGTTTACGAATCTGTGAAAACTGGCAAGGAAGCGTCACGTTATCGATAACTGATAGATAAGGAAGCAGGTTAAATTGTTGGAAAATATAACCAATATGATCGGCTCTGAATTTATCTCTTTGACGAGGTGTAAGCTGAGTGAGGTCTTGATCAAGGATAGAGACTTCTCCTTGCTCAGCTTGGTTGATTCCGGTCAGTAGCCCTAACAAAGTTGATTTTCCACAACCACTTGGCCCTTTAATAAAAAGGTGCTCTTGGGCTTGGATGTGAAGAGAGGGGATCTCTAGCGTTGGTGGTAATTCAGGCTTCCAACGAAAGCTGATATTTTCGAGTTTGACCACAAGTGATGAACTGTCAGAAGACATGCTAGCTCCAATAATTAAAGCGGTGTATCTACTGGACAGTAATTTGAAACATAAATTCCCAGGAACACACCGATTTGAACAGCCAAGTAAGCGATGACTTACCTGGCTGTTTATTTTACGTTTAATCCGATCTAGGAGTGATTAGAATCGGAAACTAATACGCTCTGCGTTAAGCACTTCTTGTACTTGAGCTGTGTCTGTTAGTAGGTTCACCGTCATTTTTTCAGTGTTGCTGAACTTAGAGAACCACTGAGTGCTAACTGTGTCTAGCTTAGCAACATCTGAACATTCATAGTGGTACTCAACAGTGAACTCACCGTGGCCACCTTCTGAGTGATCGTGGTGGTCGTGACCTTCGTGGTCATGGTCTTTGTGGTCATCATGATCGTGTTCAGCGTGGTCATGGTCTTTGTGGTCGTCATGATCGTGTTCAGCGTGATCATGGTCTTTGTGGTCGCCATAACCGTGTTCCGCATGGTCATGGCCTTCATGGTCGTCATGACCGCCTTCTAAGGTGTTTGCTACTGACTTGAACTTCAGAGTACAACTCGCATTGTTAAAACTAAACAGCTCTTCTGGCTTGTTTAATTGTGCGATAGCCTGTTCAAACACTTTCTTCTGTTCTGCAGTTTTTGGAGCATGTTCAAACCCAACCACATCTGCGCCTGGAGCTGTTACTTCAACAAGCAATTCTTGCCCATCTTGCGCGATGTTTACTTCAACTTGGCCATGTACGTGTGCATCATGAGAGCGGAATTCTTCGTTAGCTAGAGCATTTGTAGAGACAGTCATGCCGATAACAACGGCTAAAAAAGTAGGTTTCATGTTTTTTCCTGAATAAAGGTTAATTAAAAAGTAGTGGTAATTAAGCGATATTTACAGGAGGTGAGCGTGCCAAATAAGCGAAATATAGCCGCTGTAGTGAAGTTACTGACTCTGTAATAGCGACAGTAAATTCCGAATGGAACTCTGGAATCTGTGGTAGTGAGTGCGCTGTGATGAACTGATTAAGCGAAAACAGCTCACAATGGTGTGAAGTGTGGTGCTCTGGTGCGATATCCACAATGTGTGTTGCGGCTAACACGCTTAACATGAGCATAAGCCCAAGCAAGAAGCCTGTTTTGCGTTTCACATTGTTGGGTGTGTTTTGCCACATCAGGATGATTAACCACAGAATTAAAAAAAGGATACTGTTATAATATAACAATATCCTTTGGTTAGGTCTCGAAAAAGACGCGAATATCTTATTAAAGGCTCGCTTTAATCAACTCAATGACTTGAGTGACTTCTGATTCGTTTAATGCACCTTCTTTTACAAACAAGATTTTACCTTGCTTGTCTTGAACGATAATCGCAGAGCTTTCTTCTTTTAGAGCCCATGTTGACGCAACGGCGCCGTCTTCATCTAGGACCATAGAAGACCATGGAAATTCTTCTTTGCTGCTTTCGGCAGAGGACTTAACAAAAGACCCAGTACCCCAAATCGCATCATCTTGGTTGATGATAGTGGTGGTTTGGTAGCTGTCTTCTGAGAATTTCGATGCGGTAATGGCTGCCATCAGTGGTGCGTTGAGCTCTTTAGAGCTGCTGCGGCCAGCGATAGCTTGAACGACGCGAACTTTACCTAGAAGATCATTGGTTGCCCAAGCTTGATATCCAGTATTTCCGTCGTTTAGAACAATCTCACCATAGTTACTTACATCGACGGCAGGCAGGGTAGCGCCTACTGATAGGTTGTGAGCATTGGCGAAGAGTGGAGAGGCTGCGGCTAGAAAAGCCAGTAGAGTTTTGTTTTTCATTATATTTTTGTTCCGCTTATTGGTTTGCACAGGAAGTATAATATGAAATTTGAAAAATGCCTCTTTAACTTTTTTATCGTACGACGTAGAAAGAAGTTGCAGGCTTGTTACCAAAAGGTATAATGCATCAATATCAAGATGAACAATAGATTATCTTGCTGTTTGCTAAAGGAATTAGCGATTAAATGTGCTTTGAACAGCGACGCTGTTCAGGTATGTGACTGTAGTACTCAAATGGAATTGAGGTTGTATTATGTTAAGAAAATTTTCTACTTACCGTCCACGTCAGGTGGCGCGTTTCGTTAAAGTCCTGTTCAAAGGCCAATTTGCTATTGAAGGTGTTGGAGAGTTTCGCTTCGACCAAGGCAAGGTGCTACTTCCTGAAGTTTCAGACAAACAAAAGCTCACTATTTTTAAAGAAGTTAACGGCACCATTGCAGCGTTGCCGGTGTAACTGAGCTTTATCGATTTGTCTTGCACCGAATAGATTAACAATGAAAAGGGCTTCCTGATGGAAGCCCTTTTTTTAATGGATGTTGTTCTAGCTTGTATGCCTAACGCACATTATTGCGGAGGGAAGCAGACACCCGTACCGCCCAACCCGCAATACCCATTCGGATTTTTAGCTAGGTATTGCTGGTGGTAGGTTTCTGCGAAAAAATATTTTCCAGCAGGCAGAACTTCCGTCGTGATCTCGTTGCCTAAAGATTCAGTCATTGCTCGTTGATATTCACGTTTAGAGTGCTCAGCGATAGATTGTTGTTCTTCACTGAAGGTGTAAATCGCAGAACGGTACTGAGTCCCTAAATCGTTGCCTTGGCGCATCCCTTGAGTTGGGTCATGACGCTCCCAAAAGGTTTCAAGTATTCGAGCTAGAGAGGTTTGTTCACTATCAAATATGACACGAACGACCTCGGTATGGCCGGTTTGCCCAGTACATACTTGTTCATAAGTGGGATTAACTGTGTATCCGCCAGCGTAACCAACGGATGTTGAAATAACGCCATCCAATTGCCAAAACAAACGCTCAGCTCCCCAGAAGCACCCCATACCAAACAGGACTTCTTGTTGAGAGCCCGTGGGTGCATCGAGCAGGTCGGTTTGATTGACGAAATGGCGCTCAGTGATTCGAATTGGGTCAGCATTTCCCGGTAGTGCGGTTGCTGCAGAAACCAGTTGTTGTTTGTTTAGCATGTTATATTCCTTTTCGCATACGTTTACCGCGCTGGCTTTTATTTAACGTGGGTTCATATTAACTGTTGGTCAATATTGAATAAGTCTTTAAATTAGACCGTGTTATTCCAGGATTTATTACAGACTCAATGCCTATTTAGCGGTATTATTTCTTTTCACTTATTAACGTATTGATAACTTCTTCACCAATTAAACATGATAAGAAAAACTTTACCAGTTCTGATTGGCACTCTATTGTCATCGACGCTTGCTTTCGCTGACGTTTCCCTTGAAATCAAAGGGCTAGATGGAGCGCTTGAGGATAATGTTGATGCTTATCTGAGTGCGATCCCTGAAGAAGAGTATTCGGTTTCACTAAGATTCCAATCCCGCTTGGAATCTATGATTAAAGAAGCCCTGAATGCGTTAGGCTACTACCACCCTAAAATCACATTTACTCACTCCGAAGATGATACCGAAATGACCGTTACGGTTGAGCCGGGAGAGCCTGTTGTTATTTATACTTCAGATATCGTTCTAACTGGTGAAGCCAAGGATGACCCAGACTTTTTAGCCTTGATAGCGAAGAGTAGCTTGTCTAAAGGTTCGACTCTGAATCATGGTAATTATGACTCTTTGAAATCGTCGATCCGCAACCTTGGCTTAGCGAAAGGCTACTTCGATGGTGCTTATGATCTTAGTAAGCTAGAAGTCGTTCCTGAATTGAACCGCGCTTATGTTCGTCTTCATTATAACAGTGGTATCCGCTATCACTTTGGTACTACTCAGGTTACTGGTAGCCAGATAGAAGAAGATAAGGTGCAGTCACTTAAACCATTTGAGGATGGCGAACCTTACTCAATCACCAAAGTCGGTGAGTACAACCAAAACCTGTCCAATACGGATTGGTTCTCCTCGGTATTTGTTGAACCAGATTTAAGCCAGTTAGGCGAAGGCCGAGAGATCCCGATGAAGGTTAGCCTTGCTCCGCAAGCTCGTAACCAAATCGAAACGGGTATCGGTGTATCCACCGACCTTGGCGTAAAAGGCACTCTGAAGTGGAAAAAACCTTGGGTTAATGAACAAGGCCATAGCTTCAATAGCAGCCTGTCGATTTCTAAACCTGAACAGACGATTACCGCTACCTATAAAATCCCTCTGGATGACGTGCTGAACGACTACTATCAAGTTAAGTACGGTATGAAAAACTTGGATAATCGTGATACCAAGAGTTTGGAGTCAAACTTAGCGCTAGAAAGATATTGGCGACTGGATAACGGTTGGCAACGCACGGTCTTCATTCGATACTTGGTCGAAAACTATGAGCAAGGTTTGCAGGATGATTTAGCGCAATTTGTGCTGCCGGGTATCTCTTTCTCACGCACTCGAACGCGAGGCGGTTCGATGCCGATGTGGGGCGATAAACAAACCATTATGGTTGAAGCGGGTGATGATACCTTGTTATCTGAAACTAAGGTTGTTCGTTTTCAAGGTCAAACCGCTTGGATTCGAAGCATTGGCGACAATCACCGAGGCTTAACTCGACTTCAATTTGGCGGCAACTTTGCCGACGAGTTTGATAAGCTATCTCCCTCCCTAAGATTCTTTGCTGGTGGTGACAATAGCATTCGTGGTTATGGTTATGAGTCGATCTCTCCTCGAGATGAAAGTGGCGCACTAACGGGTGCCAAATTCATTGCAACCAGCTCGTTTGAATACCAATACCGCTTGGTTGGAAACTGGTGGGGCGCAGCATTCTACGACATTGGTGATGCATTTAATGACAAACCCGAATGGAAACACGGCACCGGCGTCGGTGTTCGTTGGGCGTCACCTGTTGGTCCAGTGAGTTTAGATTTTGCTTGGGGTCTAGATGCAGAAAAAGGTGATGAGTTCCAGTTACACTTTAGTTTAGGGCCAGAATTATGATCAAAGTGATGGGCAAGTACATCAAGTGGACGTCGATCTCATTGACGTCTATTTTGCTGTTGTTGATAGCCTTGCTAGGTTTTGTTTTGTTCACCAATCCAGGGTTGAACACTGTGTTGTGGGGCGCTGAAAAAGCGTTGCCACAGCTTAAAGTGGAAAGCACTAAAGGGGCTCTGTTCCCGAGCTTTACGCTTAATAATGTTCAGTTTAAAGATGACAGCCTGCATATAGACACCAAAGTTCAAAAGCTGAACTTGGCGATTAATCCTCGCTGTCTGCTCGACCCTAAGTTGTGTGTCGATCGTTTAGCGATTCAAGGATTGGACTTCGCATTTACTGAACTGCCTCCGGCCTCTACAGAAGAAACAGAACCTACTCCGCCCGTAACATCGGTAAAAACACCGTTGCCAATCGTAATCAACCGTATCGCTTTGTCTGATATCAAGTTGAATATCTTAGGGCATGAAATTGAATGGAGCTTGTTCTCTACGGCTTTGAGTATGCAGGGCGAAAAGCTAACTGTATCGCCAACCTTATTCAATGATCTTAAGGTTAAACTCGCGGAGTCGACAGAAGAACCGCAAGCAGAAAAGGTTGAGCCAAAAGCTGCCGTTAAAACGGCTATCGAATTGCCGGAAGTCTGGATTCCTCTGCAGGTTGTATTGGAGCGTTTTGACCTCAACCGTTTCACCTTAGAACAAGAAACACCAATCGTTGTTAACCACCTTGGGCTAGAAGCTCGCGCGGGCAAACACACGGTTGATGTTTCAACTCTCGAACTCGATATGCCACAAGCAAGCGCCAATCTAACCACGAAGGTTGAGCTCAAGGGCGGTTACCCGCTAGAACTTTCTTTGGATGCGTTGGTGAAAGAAACCGACCTTGTTGGGCAGAAGTTGTCCCTGAAAGCACAAGGCAGCGTGGCTAAGCTAAACCTAGACTCCCAATTTTCTGAGCTGATTGAGGCAAAGTTGTCTGGGGATATTCAACCCTTAGAACCGACTCTGCCATTTGACCTTCTTTTAGAGGGCGGACAAGCACAGTGGCCCCTTACCGGAAAAAGCGATTACCAAGCGACAATTGAGCAATTTAAAGCTGATGGCTCACTAGATGGTTTTAATGTTCTTCTTAAAGGTGAAGCCGATGGTAAGGAAATCCCTGAATTAGCCATCGATCTACAGGGTAAAGGCACGACGGAACAAATTGTTCTCGAGCGTCTAAAGCTCAACACGCTAGGCGGTGAGCTTAACGGTGTCGTTAAAGCGAACTGGAAGAGTCTCGTTAACTGGCAAGCTGACGTGACACTCAAAGATATTCAACCGGGTCTGCAGTGGCCAGAAGCTGAGGGCAACATTAGTGGAAACATCGTCACCTCAGGTGAGTTGACGGAAGCGGGCGGCTGGGCGATTGAACTGCCTAAATTGGATATTGAAGGGATCTTGCGAGAATACCCTCTGGATATCGAAGGTCAGTTGTCAGCGTCGGATCGCAGCGCGAGCGGTGAACCAAAACTGAAAACCAGTGGTTTGAGCTTAGCTCACGGTGTTAACTCGATTAAGGCTCAGGGTGAGCTTGATAAGAAATGGGACATGGGTGTTGAGATTCACTTCCCTGAGCTTGTAAAAAGCGTCCCTGATTTGAAAGGTAAAGTGATTGGTAACATCCAGCTCAGTGGTCCAACGAAAAAGCCTGAAGTCGATCTCGCTCTAAATGTGGATAAGGTAGATTGGAATAACGAAGCAACACTAGAATCCTTGTCGCTTAATGGTTCTGTGGTTCCTCTGCCATTGCCTGAAGCTCAAGCTGATCTTGAATTAAAAGCTAACAACCTAACCTATCAAGATCAGAGCGTAAAAAGCATTGATCTCACGGTGAGTGGTGGTGAGAAGAAACACACAGTGACACTTGATGTGATATCCGACATCGTGTCTACAAGCTTAGCTATTTCCGGAGAGTTGATTCAAAAGCCTTCTCTTATTTGGTATGGATCGTTAGACAGAGTCAAAATCACCACTCAGCAAGGTCCTTGGGTGTTAGATCAACCTGTCGCGATAAATGCGGATGTTGATAAACAGTTTGCCGATGTTCAAGCGCACTGTTGGAAACAATCGGGTTCGAGCGTGTGTTTGGATGAAGACGTTCGTGTCGGAAAATCGGGTGAGGCCAAGGTAGCCATCAATCAATTCGATTTCGAGCAGATTAAAGCCTTTGTGCCTAAAGAGACGCAATTACAGGGCTTAGTCAATGCGACTGCTCATGCAAAGTGGTCTGAACAAGATGAGCCTGAAGTCACGGTAAGCGTTGATATGCCGAAAGGTCAGGTTGTTCAACAAGTGGGTGAGCCAATCACACTGGGTTGGGAAAGCGTTGCATTGAATGCCCAACTGAAAGACAACAAACTGGATGCCGATTTTAAGTTGGATGTTTCCGACAATGGTGACCTGTCTGGCACGGTGTCGTTACCGGATATTCTTGCCGAAGACAAAATGGTCGATGCGGCAATTAAGCTGACCACGTTCCATCTTGATTTCTTACAACCAATTCTAGGTGAATACAGCTTATTGAAAGCCGACCTTGAGAGTGATCTTCAAGTTAAAGGCTCTCTGATGCACCCTCAAGTCTTTGGTCAATTCTCTGTTGATGGTATTCAAGTCAAAGGCGATGTTACGCCTGTTGATGTGAAAGATGGCCGCATCGACCTCGACTTTGATGGTTATAGTGCAAAACTGGATGCGAATGTCGAAACACCTGATGGTCACCTTGATATTGAGGGAACCGGAGATTGGCAAGATCTTAAAGCATGGCATTCGAACGTTAGAGTTTTCGCTGATGAGTTGATGGTTGATATCCCACCGATGGTTAAGGTGAAGGTCGTACCTGATATGACTATTGATGTCACACCAGATCTGGCGAAAATCACCGGTGATATTGCATTACCATGGGGACGAATTGTTGTTGAAGATTTACCACCGTCAGCGGTTGGCGTCTCTTCTGATCAGGTTATTTTGAATAAAGATCTAGAGCCAGAAAACGAAGATACGATTCCATTCAATGTGATGACGAATATTAATATCTCCATTGGTGATGACTTTAAACTGTCTGCCTTCGGTCTTGAAGGTGATTTGGTCGGTAAGCTCAACGTGGCTCAAAAAGACCAAGGTCCATTTATTACAGGTGAAGTGAACATCGTCGATGGTACTTATCAATCATTCGGGCAAGACCTCTTGATCGAAGAGGGTAAGATCCTAATGAATGGACCACCGGATCAGCCATACGTAGCCATCAACGCGATTCGTAATCCTGATAATACTCAGGATGACGTGACCGCTGGTATTCGAGTGACTGGCCCTGCGACAGAGCCTACCATCGAGATTTATTCTGACCCAGCGATGCCACAAGCGAACGCACTGTCTTATATTTTGCGTGGCCAAGATATCGACGGTGAGTCGAGCGGTTCGATGACAACGACTTTAATCGGTTTGAGTTTAGCGAAGAGTGGTAAGGTTGTTGGTGAAATCGGTGAAGCCTTTGGTGTAAAGGACTTGCAACTGGATACTGCAGGCTCTGGCGATGACTCTCAAGTGACGGTAAGTGGTTACATCCTGCCTGGCTTACAGGTGAAGTATGGTGTGGGTATCTTTAACTCGTTAGGTGAGTTTACCGTTCGTTATAGATTGATGCAGGATCTCTATGTTGAAGCTGTTTCTGGCCTAGACAGTGCTGTGGATCTTCTCTATCAATTTGAGTTCGAGTAGAGCCGTATGGGAGGGCATATGCAGCATCTTGTTTTTGTCTATGGAACCTTGAGGCAAGGTCAGTCCAATCACCATTATTTGCAGGGCTGCGATTTATTAGGGCAGTTTGATACACCTAAGGAATACGCACTTTTTGATTTAGGTGCCTATCCGGCGATGATTTTGGGAAAGAAAAGTGTCGCTGGTGAGGTCTATATCATTAACGACGAAATTTTAGAGTCGCTCGATCGGCTAGAAGATGTTCCTGTTGAGTATCGTCGCGAGCAAATAGAGACTATATTTGGATTAGCATGGGTATATTTGTATCAGCTTGATCTAACAGCTAATAAAGAAATACTTTCGGGTAACTGGTGTCAGCGGAACAATGATTCCTAACTAGTTAATCACCTTACGAGACAACAAAAAGCCAGCACTGAGGTGCTGGCTTTTTAATAGCGTTAGTTTGAGAATGAAATGAGAGGGTTACTCAGGGTTCAGCTCAAGAAACTCTTCTACTTTACGTACCATTTTTGTTGAACCAACGAAGAAAGGCACACGTTGGTGTAGCTCAGTTGGTTTGATATCCATGATACGCTGTGCACCGTCTGATGCAATACCGCCAGCTTGCTCCATAAGGAAAGCAATAGGGTTGCATTCATAAAGCAAACGCAATTTACCTTGAGGGTGGCTCTCTGTACTTGGGTATAAGTAGATGCCGCCTTTTAGCAAGTTACGGTGGAAATCAGACACAAGAGAACCAATGTAACGTGACGTGTAAGGGCGGTTATCGCTTGGCTCGCTTTCCTGACAGTATTTGATGTACTTCTTAACACCGGTTGGGAAGCGGATGTAGTTACCTTCGTTGATCGAGTAGATCTTGCCTTCGTCTGGAATCATCATGTTTTCATGAGATAGACAGAAAGTACCCAGAGATGGATCGTAGGTGAAACCATTTACGCCAGCACCAGTTGTGTATACAAGCATGGTTGAAGAACCGTAAATCACGTAACCCGCGGCTACTTGCTTGTGTCCGGGCTGTAAGAAATCTTCTTGTGTTGGTGGTGTACCGATCGGTGATACTCGACGGTAGATAGAGAAAATTGTACCAACCGATACATTTACATCGATGTTTGATGAGCCATCTAGTGGATCCATCAGTACAACGTATTTTGCGTTTTTGTTGAGCTCTTTATTGAAGGCGACAGCTTCGTCTTCTTCTTCACTTGCAACACCACAAACTTGGTCACGGGCTTCTAGAGCCGCTTTAAATTTGTCGTTCGCGTAAAGGTCTAGCTTTTGCTGCTCTTCACCTTGCACGTTGTCTGTACCAACAGCGCCAGTGATGTCGACTAGGCCAGCCTTGTTGATCTCACGGTTAACAATTTTTGCAGCAAGTCGAATAGACGACAAAAGGGATGATAGATCACCGCTTGCATGGGGGAAGTCACTCTGTTTCTCAACAATGAACTCACCAAGGGTGCGCATCTCAGACATGTTATTTCCTTAAACTTCTCTCAATATTAGGGGGGATTTGAGCACTGTAGATTCGGCCTCTTGAGTGGGCTTTATTCATCTAGACGCTTACCTAAATTCTAAAGGTTAGATCTTTTTAATGGTAATGAACTAAGCGACACAGATCTCACTTACTATGTCGACTCAATTTGTTTTGCATTGCCGCTCGCTTTTAATCGCCATTTAATGATAATGAGTGCAAGCCGTTTTAATTAGGCACTGTTTATTTAGCCAAGCGTTTGGAAGCAATTTATGCATATTCATATCTTAGGAATTTGTGGCACCTTCATGGGTGGTGCTGCGGTATTGGCTCGTCAATTAGGTCACAAGGTTACGGGTAGTGACGCGAATGTTTACCCACCAATGAGCACCTTGTTGGAATCACAAGGGATTGAAATTATTGAAGGGTTCGACCCTAGCCAATTAGAACCAAGGCCAGATCTCGTGGTTATCGGTAACGCAATGAGCCGCGGTAATCCGTGTGTTGAGTATGTGTTGGATAACAACCTTAGATACACCTCTGGTCCTCAGTGGTTGCAAGAGTTCTTACTGCATGACCGTTGGGTGTTAGCGGTATCGGGAACGCACGGTAAGACCACGACATCAAGCATGTTGGCTTGGATCTTGGAAGACTGTGGCTATGCACCGGGCTTCTTAGTTGGCGGAGTGTTGGGTAACTTTGGTATCTCTGCTCGCCTTGGTGAAAGCATGTTCTTCGTGGTAGAAGCCGACGAATACGACAGTGCTTTTTTCGATAAACGATCTAAGTTCGTTCATTACCACCCAAGAACCTTAGTGATGAATAACCTAGAGTTTGATCATGCGGACATCTTTGACGATCTTGAAGCGATTAAGCGACAATTTCATCATTTGGTGCGTACTGTGCCAAGCAATGGTCGCATTTTCTCACCTAAGCAAGACAGCGCTATTGAAGATGTTCTAGCTCGCGGTTGCTGGAGTGAAACTGAATCGAGTGGCGAGCAAGGCGACTGGGATGCCAAGAAACTGGTCAAAGATGGCTCTCAATTTGAGGTTTACTTCCAAAATGAATGTGTTGGAACCGTAAATTGGGATTTAGTGGGCGACCACAACGTAAATAATGCTTTGATGGCGATTGCAGCTGCACGTCATGTGGGCGTGACACCTGACCTTGCTTGTGAATCACTAGCTACCTTTATTAATACTAAGCGCCGTTTGGAGTTTAAAGGCGAGGTGGCAGGTGTGTCTGTTTATGACGATTTTGCTCATCATCCAACGGCGATTGAACTTACGCTCGGGGGATTACGTAATAAGGTCGACACTAAGAAAATCATTGCCGTTTTAGAGCCTCGTTCTGCCACCATGAAACGTGGTGTGCACAAAGAAATACTGGCTGATTCGTTGAAGCAGGCGGATTCTACCTACTTATTCCAACCGGATAACATTGATTGGTCAGTTCAAGATGTTGCAGACGCTTGTCACCAACCGGCACACGTGAGTGATGACATGGATGCATTCGTTGCTAAAATTGTCTCAGAGGCACAAGCTGGCGACCAAATTTTGGTAATGAGTAATGGTGGCTTTGGTGGCATTCATCAAAAACTGTTGGATGGATTGGCACTCAAAGGCTAACGGCATCCACGACCTTATAATTTGAAGTAATTGAGAACATGACAAAACACGATAAAGCGATAACCCTTGCTTTCACTGGCGCATCTGGTGCGCCTTATGGCCTGCGTTTACTTGAATGCCTTTTGGCAGCCGACTATCAGGTCTACTTGCTGATTTCATCGGCAGCGCGAGTGGTATTGGCGACCGAGCATGAACTTAAGTTACCTGCTGGGCCAGATGCGGCGAAACAAGCTTTGGTTAAACATCTTGGCTGCGACCCTGAAAAGCTGGTGGTGTGTGGCAAAGATGATTGGTTCTCGCCGGTTGCCTCTGGTTCAGCAGCACCTAAACAGATGGTCGTTTGTCCATGTTCAGCGGGAAGCTTGGCTTCGATTGCTCATGGTCTATCAGATAACCTGATTGAGCGAGCAGCAGACGTAGTCATGAAAGAGCGAGGCCAATTGTTGTTGGTGGTTCGCGAGACGCCATTTTCGACGCTTCATCTCGAGAACATGCACAAACTTTCGACCATGGGCGTAACGATCATGCCTGCAGCTCCGGGTTTTTATCATCAACCCAAGTCAATTGAAGATCTGGTCGACTTTATGGTGGCGCGTATTCTAGATCACCTTGGTATCGAACAAGGTTTAGTGCCACGTTGGGGTTACGATCAACGTAATTGATCCAAACTTGATAGCTTATTGTTAAAAATCAAATTACAATTCTGAACACTCATCGGGGAGCGAACCATTCAAATAATGAATGCGAGCTGAGATCAAGCAGGTGCTTGGGACCCGTAAACCTGAACCAGATAATGCTGGCGTAGGAATTGAGTTAGGAACAACCTCTACCGTTCTCCTCCCTCAAACCTGTGCCGCTCAGACCATGGAGAGCGTCCAGTGAAATTCACATTAACTACCCTTGCTGTTACTACAGCTATTTCTTTTTCTGCCTTTGCTGCAGACAACACTTTGACTGTATACACCTATGACTCTTTTGCTGCGGATTGGGGCCCTCGTCCTGCCGTTGAAAAAGCATTCGAAGAGAAGTGTGGTTGTGATGTGAATTTTGTCGCTCTAGAAGATGGCGTGTCTATTCTGAACCGTTTACGTCTTGAGGGCGGCAACAGCAAAGCCGATATCTTGCTAGGTCTCGACAACAACCTGATGGCTGAAGCGAAAGCGACGGGCTTATTGGCTGAGCATAATGTTGATACGTCATCGGTAACGCTTCCTAATGGTTGGAACGACAGCACTTTTGTACCCTATGACTTTGGCTACTTTGCTTTTGTTTACAATAAAGAGAAACTGGAAAACCCGCCGAAGAGCTTGAAAGAACTGGTTGAGCAGCGTGATGAACTTAAGGTCATCTACCAAGATCCACGTACATCAACACCAGGCCAAGGCATGATGCTTTGGATGAAATCAGTATACGGTGATGAAGCGACAGCAGCATGGAAGAAGCTTGCTCAGAAAACAGTGACTGTAACCAAAGGCTGGTCTGAAGCTTACTCTATGTTCCTAGAAGGCGAGTCGGATTTAGTGTTGTCTTATACAACGTCTCCGGCTTACCACATTATTGCTGAAAGCGATTCTAAGTATGCAGCAGCAAGCTTCGAAGAAGGGCATTACACTCAAGTGGAAGTGGCCGCTAAGGTTAAAGGCAGCAAGAACGAAAAGCTTGCTGATGAGTTTATGGCGTTTATCCTAAGTGATGAATTCCAATCGGCGATGCCAACAGGCAACTGGATGTACCCAGTGACCGATATTGAGCTTCCAAAAGGGTTCGAGCAACTTACGGTTCCTCAGAAAGCGCTAAGCTTTACGCCCGAAGAAATTGCAGCTAAGCGTAAGCCATGGATTCGTGAATGGCAGAGTGCACTTACTTTTTAATTTGCTTTTAAAAAATTAGCTTTCTAACTTTCTGTATTTAAAGGTTTGTTCGATGTTAACTGAGCGAATCATTTACGGTAAAAAATCAATCTATGATAAAGAAAACACCTAAGGTTGGGATTTGGGTAGCGATACTCATTACCGCCTTCGTGGTTTCAGCAGTTGGGGCATTGCTTAGCAATGCCCCTTCTCTTGATATCAGCCAAGTATGGTCCGATCCCTACTATTGGCATGTAACGAAATTCAGTTTTTATCAGGCGACACTCTCAACGGTGCTGAGTGTTGGCTTTGCTATACCTATTGCTCATGCGCTGTGTCGTAGACAATTTTTTGGACGCGCTTTGTTGTTAAGGCTGTTCGCGTCGACCTTAGTCCTGCCAGTGTTAGTGGGTGTATTTGGCTTACTTGCGATCTATGGCAATAGTGGTTGGTTAGCTAAGTTTTTGGCGAACTTCGATATTGAATTGCCATTTTCCATATACGGATTGAATGGTATTTTGCTGGCGCACGTTTTCTTCAACTTGCCTTATGCCAGTCGCTTACTTCTGCAAGCGTTAGATACCGTGCCTGCCGAGCAACACAAGCTTTGTGCTCACTTGGGTATGAGTCATTGGAACAAATTCAGATGGGTTGAATGGCCTCGCTTAAGGCAGCAATTACCACATGTGTGTGGCTTAGTCTTCATGTTGTGTTTTACCAGCTTTGCTACCGTGATGGCGCTAGGCGGTGGACCTAAATCAACCACTATCGAGCTCGCTATTTATCAGGCGATTAAATTCGACTTTGACCTTCAAGCTGGTGCCTTGCTCGCGATATGGCAAATGCTGCTGTGTGGTGTGCTAGCGGTGAGCATTCAACGCCTATCGAAGCCTATTTCAGTGACGGCCAGTCAGCTGTCGGAAGAGAAATATTTGGTTAAGGACAGCTGGTGGTCAAAAGCTTGGGATAGCTTTTGGATCATCATAGTCTCAATGCTGGTATTGCCGCCATTAGCTATGGTTATCGTCAGTGGAATTAACTCACAGGCATTAACCGTACTCAGCAGCGAGCCGTTTTGGGCGGCGTTAATGACCTCGGTTAAAGTCGCGTCATTAGCAAGTGTTATCGCAGTTGGTATTGGTATCGCCATACTGCTGACTAGCCGAGCATGGCGTTTACAGAACAAGAATTTTCGAGCCGATAAAATCGAGCTGATTGGCACTATTATCTTAGTGACTCCGGGGCTGGTGATCAGTACGGGTATCTTCTTATTACTGCGTTCATTCACCGATGTATTCAGTTTAGCTTTCTTTGTCGTGATTGCCGTCAACAGTTTAATGGCGCTGCCTTACGTAATTAAAACCTTGGCTCAACCTATGCTGCACCTGTCTCAGCAGTATCAGTATGTGTGTGCGAGTTTAGGGATGACTGGCTTCACTCGATTCAGGCTCGTGGAATGGCGCGCATTGCGTAAGCCGATGGCGCAAGCCTTCTCGATCAGCTTTATGTTGGCGATGGGTGATTTAAGCGCGATTGCTTTGTTTGGTAGCCAAGATTTTAGAACTCTGCCTTTGTACCTATTCCAATTGTTAGGCAGCTATCAAATGGAAGCGGCGGCGGTAGTTTCTGTGAGCTTACTGTTATTGAGTGTCGGCAGCTTTAGCTTAATAGAATTCTTATTTACTCGAAGATCTAAGCTCGATGCTAAAGAATTAAGGAACCGATGATGTTAGTGATGAAAGATGTGGATTACCACTATCACAGAGAGTTGTTTAGCTTTGATTTTCAAGCTGAGCAGGGCGATATTGTTGCGCTTATGGGGCCGAGTGGTGCGGGTAAGTCTACACTGTTGGCGCTAGTTGCTGGTTTCATCGAGCCTACATCGGGTGAGATATCAGTGGCTGGGCAGTCGCTTATTGGTAAAGAAGCACATCAGCGTCCGTTGGCGATGTTGTTTCAAGAGCACAACCTGTTTGCTCACCTTACGGTGCGAGAAAATATTGGTTTAGGTCTGCATCCAGGTTTAAAGCTTACTGCAACCCAAAAGCTCAAAGTTGAGCAAGCAGCCGCACAAGTAGGTGTTGCAGAGTATTTGGATAGATTGCCTGAGCACTTATCCGGTGGTCAACGCCAGCGTGTCGCGTTAGCGCGTTGTTTTGTTCAGCCACATGACATTTGGCTGCTTGATGAACCTTTCTCTGCGCTTGACCCTTTGCTTCGCGAAGAGATGCTTAGCTTAGTGAAGCGATTAGCGGCAGAGCGAAATATTACGGTCTTGATGGTGACTCACCATTTAGGTGACGCACGCAGTATCGCGAATAAGTTTGTGTTTGTGGCGCTAGGTCAGGTGTTGGTTGAAGACTCGATAGAGGCACTGACGGCGGATCATCCACAGGTAGAATTAAGCTCATTTGTTAAAGCGGGTGAGTGACGACTCATCACTTTTGTTTAATCTCTCTGATATTGAGTACGTAGAAAACAAAAAGACCTAGCATGCGCTAGGTCTTTTATTCACTCTATGAGTAAAGCGAGATAACGATTAGTCTTCTAGCTTTAGCTCTTTTAAGATTTGGAAGATCTCACGAGAAGACTTTGCAGGCTTGTTCGCTGATTTCTCTTTGTTAGCTTGGCGAGCTAGCTGACGAAGACGCTGACGGTCTGCTTCAGGGTACATTTCCATTACTTCTGAAATAGCCGCATCACCTTCAGCAACAACACGATCACGCAGTTGCTCAAGCTTGTGTAGCTCAGCTGTTGCTTGTGAGTGTTTGTTACGTACTTTATCCAAAGCCGCTTGAATTGGCTCAGGATCGACATTGCGCATTACTTTACCAATGTATTGAAGTTGACGACGCTTCGCTTCATTTTTAAAGCGTTGTGCATCTTTAATCGCTTGTGCCAAATCTTCAGACAGCGGAAATTTGTCTAATACAGAAGGCTTTAGACCAACAAGCTCTTCTCCCAGCTTTTGCAGGGCATCCATGTCGGTTTTCATTTCTGTCTTACTTACCCAGATGATTTCTTCTTCTGGTTCCCATGGGGCTTTTTGGTTTTTGCGAGCCATCTTTTCTGCCTATGTCACTATCTCAAACGAATATATTGCCTATTTTAGCAAGAATCTTGGGGAGAAAGCGAAATTCTTGTTATCCTACGTAATATTGACCTAAAAAATTAGAATAGATATGGATGTAAAACAGCAAGTCGCCCAGCAAAGAGTTGAGCTAGAAGCCGCAGTAGCTAAAGCGTTGGATATGGCATCAGTGAGTGCAGACGCAGCTGAGGTCGCTATTACTAAGTCAACGGGTTTAAGTGTTTCAACACGTATGTGTGAAGTGGAAAACGTTGAATTTAATAGTGATGGTGCGCTAGGTATTACTGTTTATCGCGGCCAGAAAAAAGGCAGCGCATCTACATCTGATCTGAGTGAAAAGGCTATTGCTCAAACAGTCGCGGCTGCGCTTGATATCGCTCAGTACACGTCTGAAGACCCATTTGCAGGTCCTGCAGCAAAAGAATACATGGTAAAAGAAATTCCAGACTTGGATCTTTTTCACCCTGATGAACCAAACCCTGACTATGCCGCTGAGATTGCGATTGCTGCTGAGAAGCAAGCGTTAGCTTATAGCGACAAGATCAAACAGAGTGATGGCGCAAGCTACGATAGCCACTATGGCGTTAAGGTTTATGGTAACAGCCATGGCTTACTAGCAAGCTACGCTTCAAGTCGCCATAGCACGAGCTGCTGCGTGATTGGGCAAGGCGCTAACGGTGAAATGGAACGTGACTACAGCTACACCGTTGCACGTCACCGTGACGAGCTGTGGACGCCTGAGCGTGTAGGTCAAGAAGCTGCAGAAAAGACCATTAGCCGTTTGGATGCGAAAAAGCTACCAACAGGCCAGTACCCAATTATGTTCGCTAATGATGTGGCAACTGGCTTGATTGGTCACCTTGTTATGGCGATCAGTGGCGGTAACCTTTACCGCAAGTCGTCATTCCTATTGGATCATCTCGGTCAGAAAATCCTACCTGACTGGTTTAACATTTCTGAGCGACCACATATCTTGCGTGGTTTGGCTTCAAGCCCATTCGATAGCGAAGGTGTGTTCACTCAAGATCGTGAAATCATCACTGACGGTGTGCTAGCAACTTACCTACTAACGAGCTATGCCGCACGTAAGATGGATATGACGCCAACCGGTCATGCTGGTGGTATTCATAACTGGTTCGTTAAATCGACCGGTCAAAACTTTGAGCAGATGCTAAAAGAGTTGGGTACTGGCTTCCTAGTCACTGAAGTGATGGGCCAAGGCGTAAACACCGTAACGGGTGATTATTCACGTGGCGCTGCAGGTTTCTGGGTTGAAAACGGAGAGATCCAATACCCAGTATCAGAAGTAACAATCGCAGGTAACCTAAAAGACATGTTTACTCAGATTGTTGCTGTGGGTAACGACGTAGAAACACGTTCGCAAATTCAAACGGGTTCTATCCTGCTTGAGTCGATGAAAGTCGCGGGTGAGTAATTCAATTAAAGCGAATCTGATGAATTAAAAAAGGGAGCCGTGGCTCCCTTTTTGTTTTCTGTATTTCGCCAAAAATTGGCTAACTGCTTATGCTAACTAGATCAGTATGGTCGCTAAGCCTAGGAACACCGATAGGCCAATAACATCGGTTACTGTGGTCAGTGCCATACCGCCAGCAAGGGCTGGATCGATATTCATCTTCTTCAACATCACTGGGATAGTTACACCAGCAATACCTGCGACAATCAAGTTGGTCATCATCGCCGCTGAGATGATGCCTCCCAGTATCCAGTTACCTTTCCAAGCCACCACGATACCACCAATGATAACGGCCCATAGAACGCCGTTTAGGAAGCCGATGGCTGCCTCTTTGAGTAGCAGTTCGCGTTTGTTACTGTCACCGATATGACCGAGTGCCAAACCACGAATCACCAGAGCAACGGTTTGGTTACCCGCAACACCCCCCATCGAAGGCACGATAGTCATCAGAACCGCAATCGCTGCCATTTGATCGAGCGTTGCTTCAAACATGTTTGATACAGATGCTGCCGCCAGTGCTGCGAGTACGTTAGCACCAAGCCACACACTACGACGACGAGCAGATTTTACGACCGGTGCGAAGGTATCTTCGTCATCGTCCATACCCGCCATACTCATCATTGAGTGTTCGGCATCTTCACGGATAACATCAACCACGTCATCGATGGTGATACGACCAACAAGGTGCTGGTTACTATCGATGACAGGCGCAGAAACCCAGTTACGACGTTCAAACAGGCTCGCGATATCTGACGCACTGGTTTCTACCGCGATCGCTTCGTCGGCATCATCCATCACTTCTGAAACAGGGACATCAGGTTGAGTCGTTACTAGCGTGGTAAGTGATAGGTTACCGATAAGACGTTCTTCTTCATCAATAACATACAGAGCATCAGTTGCATCCGGCAGTTCGCCACGCATACGCATGTAGCGCAATACAACGTCAACATCGACATCACCACGAATCGTGATTACGTCGGTGTTCATGATCGCACCCGCTGAATCTTCAGGGTACGACAGGGCAGTTTCAACTAATGCACGATCGACGGAGTCCATTTGAGAAAGGACTTCGCGAGAAACATCGTCGGGTAGGCTTCGAAGTACGTACGCGACGTCATCGGTTTCCATACCTTCGGTTGCTTCTGCCAAGGTCTCAGGTGCCATTTTCGACACAAGAGCATCTTTGACGTCTTCGTTTAGTTCATCAAGAATTTCACCGTAGTCTTCAGGATCGGTGAGTTGCCAGAGTACGTCACGACTTTTGCGAGGGGAGGCTTCTAAAAGGTGTGCAATATCTTCAGGCTCCATGTCCTGAAGTTGTCGGCGTACGTGAACAAATCGGCCGTTTTCTAGGGCTTCGCTGACTTCTTGGAGGGTTTGGTGAGCTTGGTCGAATTCTAATTGCTCTGCCATATTTTCCTCCTATCTCATTATTCTAACAATGGTTGGAATAGTAACTTAATTCTGGGGCTTATTTAAATCATAAACTTAGATAGAACTAAGATTTAATATTGGTTGGTTCGTTGTTTGAGTCTTAGGCGTTGTGAGTGAAGCGTTTTCGCTACTCACCCTCATCAAACTTGTCTTCAATGAGATGACAGACGGCATCCAGTGCTTGCTGTGAATCGGTACCTGCAGCTTGAATCGTAATATGTTGCCCTTGCGCTGATTCCAGCATAAGTAACCCCATTACGCTGTCTGCTGTTGCTGTTTTATCTTCTTCGCTATGGATAGTGATGGTTGCATCAAAGCTTTGTGCAAGCTCAACCAACTTTACGGCTGCTCTAGCGTGAAGACCCAAGCGATTTTGGATCAGTACAGTTCGAGTTAATTCCATGGTTAGCCCTGTTGGTGCTTCTCTAGGGAGGCGTGTCTGATTTGAACTTGATGGCCAAGTTGCTCAAAGTACTCACCAATTTTCTGGGTTAGATAAACCGAGCGGTGTTTGCCGCCAGTACAGCCAATCGCGACCGTTAGGTAACTGCGATTGTTCTTCTCTAACATTGGTAACCACTGTTCAACAAAGCCTTGGATCTGTTGCTTGAGTTCCAGAACTTCTGAGTGTTCTTCTAGAAAGGAGTGAATTGGTGCATCTAGCCCGGTTAGTGGTCGTAGTGCAGGTTCCCAGTGAGGGTTCGGCAAAAAGCGAACATCAAACACGTAGTCGGCATCACTTGGCAAGCCATACTTAAAACCGAAAGATTGAAAGACGATGATCAGCTCTTGCTTCTCTTTGCCTTCAACTTTAAATCGAACCTTTTCACTCAATTCGTAGAGGTTGCAGTCACTGCTGTCGATCACAATGCTGGCGTGCTCTGCGAGAGGTGTCAGAAGTGTCTTCTCTAAATCAATCGCTTGCTCAAGAGATAGCTTTTCTTGGCCAATTGATAAAGGGTGGATTCTGCGGGTTTCGCTGTAGCGCTTAAGGAGTGTCTGCTTGCTGGCATCGAGGAACAATACATCAACATCGATGTTTGTAGCTGACTCGAGTTGCTCGAGCGTGTCGGTGACTAACTGAGGCTCTTTCGGTAGGTTACGTATATCAATACTTACCGCAACGTTTTGGTTGCTTTCGCGTACCGATTCGACAAAGTTGTTGAGCAGGTTTACTGGTAGATTATCGACACAGTAATACCCCAAGTCTTCTAGGACTCGTAACGCAACACTTTTACCGGCCCCTGATTGGCCACTAACCACGATTAATCGCATGTTATTGCTCGCAAGTTGGCACTTGAATCATGATGTCGTAAAGCTCTTGATCGCTCTGAGCATTACGCAGCTGTTTAAGAGTCTGCTTGTCGTTTAGTCGTTCTGCCATACAAGAAAGGGTTTTTAGATGCTCTTTGCATTGTTCGCTAGGAACAAGCAGGGCAAATAGTAGGTCGACAGGACGATTATCAATCGCATCAAATTCGATAGGATCTTGGCATTGCAGTAATACAGCTATCGCTTTATCACTGACATTCATACGAGCATGGGGAATCGCGATACCATTACCAATACCGGTACTGCCCATCTTCTCACGGCTCAACATACACTCAAATAGCTCTGTTGAATCTTGACCGCAGCTCTCAGCTGCTATCTGGCTGATGAGCTCAAGGGCTCTTTTTTTGCTTGTGCATTGGACTGCACTTTTGGTGCAGTCCAATGAAAGTACTTCGCTTAATTGCATGTTAGTGACTACTTAGCTTTTCTTTGTGCTTGTTGAGTTGGCGGACGAGTTTATCAACCAATGAATCAATCGCGGCATACATGCTTTCATCTGTTGCTGTCGCATGGATTTCCCCCTGATTTATATGCAGGGTAGCTTCTGCGATTTGATTGATTTTCTCAACTTTTAAAACAACCTGAACGCTATTGATATGATCAAAGAAGCGCTCAAGTTTGTCGAATTTGGTGTGAACATAGTCTTGCATTGAATCGGTAAGATCAACGTGATGGCCTTGAATATTGATTTGCATAGACTTTCCTTTTCAGTTGGTTGCCTGATCATAGTTGCTAAGTAACTAGCGACTAAATGAGCTTATAGCAGGCGTTTACGCTGACTCGATGGGGCAATGCCCAGAGACTCACGGTATTTCGCTATGGTACGTCTAGCTACCTGAATTCCTTGGTCAGCCAGTAAAGCAGCAATCTTACTATCACTTAGAGGCTTCGCGGTATTTTCCGCTGCGACAAGCTTCTTGATGAGTGCGCGAATTGCTGTAGATGAACATTCACCGCCATTGTCAGTGCTGACATGGCTTGAGAAAAAGTATTTGAGCTCGAAGATGCCACGTGGCGTATGCATGAATTTTTGAGTCGTCACACGAGAGATCGTGGATTCGTGCATATCAACAGCTAACGCAACATCATTAAGAACCATTGGCTTCATCGCTTCTTCGCCATGTTCGAAGAAATCACGCTGATGTTCAACAATGCATCGCGCAACTTTGAGTAGCGTCTCATTTCGGCTCTCTAGGCTTTTAATTAACCACTTTGCTTCTTGCAAATTTGAGCGGATGTATTGATTGTCGGCGCTGTTGCCTTTACTGCCCAGATCAGCGTACTGCTGATTCACTTTCAACTTAGGCACGCTATCAGGGTTAATGGTCACTAACCATTTGCCAAGGTCTTTGAAGACAGATACATCTGGAACCACATACTCAGTTTCATCCGGAGTAATCTTACTGCCAGGACGAGGGTCCAGCTGTTGAATCAGTTGCAAAACTTCACGTAGTTCTGCTTCTTTCAACTTGGTCTCTTTGATAACCAGTTTGTAATCGCGATTGCCGAGTTGGTCGATATGGCTAGTAAGTACTAACTTAGCTTCGTTAAGCCAAGGCGTATCTTGGGGAAAGGTTGCCAGTTGCAGTAACAAGCAATCTTGCAGGTTGACTGAACCGACACCTAGCGGATCAAACTGCTGAATTCGTTTACGTACCGCTTCAATTTCATCAAGCTCGATCTCTTCATTGTCGAAGTTTTCAAGGATGTCTTCACAAGTTACAGTGAGGTAGCCGTAGTCGTCGATGGCATCGATTAATGCAAAAGCGATGCTTCGGTCGGTGTCAGTGAATGGCGTTAAGTCGAGTTGCCAAAGTAGGTAATCGTGCAGGCTTTGAGTGGTTTCGCCTTGATAAACCGGCATGTCGTCATCAATCGCAATACCCGTGTTACCGGTGTTCGCGCTGTAGACGTCTTCCCAAGTTGTGTCGATTTCTAGTTCGTTGCCAATCTCTGATTTTTCGATTAAGTCTGAGCTATCAGGTAAGTCTTGCTCTGTGGCTTCAACAGTTTCTTTTTCGTCACTGCTAGGTTTTTCTTCCGATGTTGGCGTATCTTCATTGCCTTCTTCGACATCGAGTAGTGGGTTAGATTCAAGTGCTTCTTGAATCTCTTGCTGCAAATCTAAAGTAGACAATTGCAACAAACGAATCGCTTGCTGCAATTGAGGAGTCATTGCTAACTGTTGGCCTAGCTTAAGTTGTAATGAGGGTTTCATTCAGTGTGACTTACCTAGTTATTATTCTTAGAACTCTCGATACTCTCTATATAATCATAGACGGAATTGTTCGCCTAGATAAACTTGTTTAACTTGTTCGTTATTGAGAACATCTTCAGGAGTACCCTCAGCGATCAGGTGTCCTTGGCTTACGATGTAAGCTTTTTCACACACGTCTAATGTTTCACGAACGTTGTGGTCGGTAATCAAAACGCCCAAGCCGCGATCACGCAGGTGAACAATGATTTTTTTGATATCGATTACTGAGATCGGGTCAACACCGGCGAATGGTTCATCCAATAGAATGAACTGCGGGTTTGCTGCTAGTGCACGAGCAATCTCTACACGACGACGCTCACCACCCGACAGAGCCATACCATTGCTGGTGCGGATATGTTGGATGTGGAACTCTTCTAGCAGGTCTTCCAGCTTATCTTGGCGTTGTTCGTTGGTCATTTCATCACGGGTTTGTAAAACCGCCATGATGTTGTTCTCTACGGACAACTTACGGAAAATCGATGCTTCTTGAGGCAGGTAACCGATACCAAGACGAGAGCGGCTGTGCATTGGTAAGATACTGATGTCTCGGTCATCAATGCTGATGGTACCTTCATCACGCGCCACCAAACCAACAATCATATAGAAAGATGTGGTTTTACCTGCACCGTTAGGCCCAAGCAGACCGACGATCTGGCCTGACTCTACCTGTAAGCTTACATCGGTAACAACCTTACGTTTACTGTAGGTTTTCGCTAGGTTTTTTGCTTTAAGAACAGCCATCGTTACTTATTCACTTCCGTTGGTTGTAAAACCGTTGACACTCGTTTGTTTTCACCACTGTCAGCGACTAATTTCTGAGAACCGATCTGGTAAGTGATCTTAGAACCGCGAATGATGCTGCCATCTTGAGATAACATCGCATTCTTAGTCATGATCAGTCGGTCGGCAACAAGCTGGTAGTGCAGGTCGTCAGCTTCACCGTAGAGTGTCTTACCGTCGTCAGTAAGCTGAGAGAAGGTTGCTGGCTTACCGAAGCCTTGAATTTCTTCAATCTCACCGTTTACGGCGTTACGAGTAACAATAACCTTATCGGCATTGATATTGATGCTGCCTTGTTTAAGGTTCACATCACCAAGGAAAGTCACTTGGTTACTTTTCATATCCAATTGCTGGCTGTCTGAGTCAATGTAGACAGGTTGCTCACTATCCGAAGACAGAGCATAGACATTAGGTGCCGCAAGGGTCAAAGCGAATAAACTAAGGTGTAAGAGTTTCATATCTACCTTGAACAGAATTAAAGAGGGTTGCATTGTTGGTACCGAAGTTACCTTTCATTGCTTGTCCCTCAGTTTCAAAAAATGTACCGATCATATGGACCGGAGTCTCTGAATAAAAATCTCGGCTAGGCAGCTCAACAACCATTTTATCTGTGGTCATTGTATCGAAGCTGGCTTCTGGCAACAGGTTCTTTGCCACGACGTTGTCATAAAACGTGACAACTTGATTCTCATCCATAATCGCGCGATCAGCGGTGACTTGCCATTCAATCGTGTGCCCTTCACGGAATACCGAAAGAACTGGGTTTTGAAAGTGCGTATCGCCAACTACTGAGTAGTGTTCTAAATACGTCGATTCAACCTGATAGCTGCGAATACCGCTTTCGTCGTAGCTAATGTTGTTCAGGCTTTTGCCACTAAACGCGGGCAGCTCCAAATTTGGAGCCACTTGTATCGTTGATGTTTGCTCTTTGTCGTACAAGTAATAGGTCGACCAAGAGGCAATAAATATGAGTATTAAATAGATAATACGAGTAAAACTCATATGCTTAAACCTTTATGCACGTCGAGTTCATTTCTTGCTTGTAAAATAAGGTCACAGACTTCACGTACCGCGCCATGACCACCGTTAATGGTTGTCACGTAGTTTGCACGCTTTGCAAGTAGCGGGTGCCCATCTGCCACACAGACCTTCAAGCCAACTTTTTCCATTACAGGCCAGTCAATCAGATCGTCTCCGATGTAACCTGTATTTTCAGGGTTTACAGAAAGCTTATCGCAAATATCTTGGTATGCCTTAACTTTATCGTCTTGACCTTGATAAATCAGCTTAATGCCTAGAGCGGTCATACGATTCTCAACAATTTGAGATTTGCGACCCGTGATGATCGCGATTTCAATGCCTGCGTTCATCAGTGATTTGATACCGTAACCGTCACGAGTGTGGAAGGTTTTCAGCTCTTCACCGTTGTTGCCCATGTAGATGCGACCATCAGAGAAGACACCATCGACATCGCAAATCAGCAGTTTGATCTCTTTTGCAATTGCAAATACATCTGAATTAACAGTGCCGTATAGAGTTTCGACTGTCTGTGTCATTACATTACTCCTGCTTTCAGTAAGTCATGCATGTTTAACGCTCCGACTAATTTACCTTCTTGGCATAACATCAGGCCATTGATGCTCTTCGCTTGCATCAAGTTTAAGCCCTCAACCGCGAGCATGTTTGGCTCGGCTACCGTCGGGTTTAGCGTCATCACATCACCGATCTGCGTGTTATGGATATCAACGCGTTTGTCTAAGATACGGCGTAAATCACCATCGGTAAAAATACCGGCCATTTGGCCATCTTCACCAACGATTGCTGTCATGCCTAAGCCTTTCTGAGATATCTCTAGTAGAGCGTCTCTTACTAGTGCGTCGGGTGCTACAACAGGAAGTGAATCGCCTGTGTGCATGATGTCGTCGAGCTTCAACAGCAACTGACGACCTAAAGCGCCACCAGGATGAGACAGGGCAAAGTCTTGAGCGGTGAAGCCTCGAGCCTGCAAAAGTGCAACGGCTAATGCATCACCCATGACCAAAGTCGCCGTGGTGCTTGTTGTTGGTGCTAAGCCCAGCGGACAAGCTTCTTCCGGTACTGAAATTTGTAAATGGATATCAGACAGGGTTGCCATGTTTGATGCTGGCTTGCCTGTCATGCTGATGATCTTGATGCTCAGACGCTTTAACACAGGAAATAGGCTGAGGATTTCTCCCGATTCGCCGGAGTTGGATATTGCAATCACAATATCACCAGGTTCGATCATGCCTAAGTCGCCATGCGCCGCTTCGCCTGGGTGAACAAAGAAAGCCGATGTCCCGGTACTTGCCAATGTTGCTGCGATTTTGTTGCCAATGTGGCCTGATTTACCCATGCCCATCACAACGACTTTGCCTTTGTTGTTCAGGATAAGGTCGCAAGCTTTACAAAAATCATCATTAAAATATTGGTCTAATTGAGTGAGACCTGCAACTTCGGTTTCCAAAACTTGTTTTGCAACGCTGCGGTAATCAAATGGCTGAGACATCAAATACTCCAAGTACGGGAAGTTAAATCAACAATTAAGCCGACATGTTCATTAATAGGTAACTTTGGTAGGCCACGAACGTCACAATTAACACGCCGCCTTCAATACGATTCACACTACGAGATTTTCCTAGTGCCATCACAACAAGTAGTAGCGATACGCCTAGCATTACCCAGAAGTCACGACCCATAGCGAACTCGCTCAAGATCGAAGGGTTTAGGATGCCCGGGATACCCATAACAGCAAGGATGTTGAATACGTTTGAACCAATGATATTACCTACAGCCATATCATCTTCACCCTTCATAACGCCGGCTAGTGATGCTGCAAGTTCAGGAAGGCTAGTACCAACAGCAATGATGGTTAAACCAATGACAAGGTCGCTCATGCCGAAGAACTTCGCGATGATCACAGCGTTATCTACCAGCATATCAGCAGCTAAAGGTAGGACGATTAGACCAATCACGACCCACATTGCAGCCTTAGGGTTACTTACGCCTTCAGGGATCTCTGATTCTTGCTCATCAAGGAAAGCATCGCCGTTCTTTTTCTCGCTGCGGCTGATTTGCAACATAGCAAACAAAAACGCGGCAAAAAGAACAAACAACAACACGCCTTCATAGAAGCCTAAATGGTTATCCCACAATAGGGCGCCCGCTAGCAGAGTGACACCGATCATTAATGGTAGTTCACGACGAATCACGCCTGAGCTAATCGATAACGGCTTGATAAGGGCTGTAATACCTAAAATCAGCGCGATGTTGGCGATGTTAGAGCCCAGTACGTTGCCTACAGCTGTATCTGTTTTGCCATCAAGGGCTGCTGTCGCAGAAACCATCATTTCAGGAGCCGAAGACCCCATTGCTAAGATCGTCATACCGATAACTAGTGGTGAAATACCGAAGTTGCGAGCAAGAGCAGCGGCACCGTAAACCAGCTTATCTGCACTCCACACCAAAAAACCTAGACCGATAATAAGAAACGCAATCGCTTCAAGCATGATGATTCCTAAAAAATTAATAAAAACGGAGAATTAACCGCTAATTTTGACCTGTTGCTAGATAAAAGGGAAGTCACTCGGCAAATTAATTACCAGTTAGCAGGCAAGAAAGAGAGATCAATAGATAATTTCCTAATGCTTTCAAATCCCTGCATAGATTCCTGTTTAATATGAATTAATTGAACAGTGCTTTTAATTCTAAAGTAGACTCATTATTATTGCAGCCATAATTGGCGTTTTTTAAAGCAAGGAAACAACAAAAATATGTTGAACACTGAGCTTGTGAAAGTTAAGAACCTCAGCTTCTCACGCGGTGACCGCGTTATCTTTGATGACATCAGTTTAGAGGTGCCTCAAGGCAAGATAACCGCCATCATGGGGCCGTCTGGGATCGGCAAAACGACTTTACTGCGTTTGATCGGTGGGCAACTGCCGCCAGATGAAGGCGAAGTTTGGTTTGATGGTGACAATATCCCTGCATTATCACGTCGAAAGCTATATCAAGCACGTAAGAAAATGAGCATGCTATTCCAATCGGGTGCGCTTTTTACGGATCTCAATGTCTTTGATAATGTGGCGTTTCCGCTGCGAGAGCACACTGAACTTAATGAAAAATTCATTCGTACCATCGTATTACTTAAGCTTGAAGCGGTAGGATTACGTGGTGCTGCGCAATTGATGCCGAGTGAGTTGTCTGGCGGAATGGCTAGGCGTGCCGCACTGGCGCGCGCAATCGCACTGGATCCAGAACTTATCATGTACGATGAGCCGTTTGTTGGCCAAGATCCCATCACCATGGGCGTATTGGTTGAATTGATACGAAATCTCAATCAAGCCTTGGGCTTAACCTCGATTGTTGTTTCTCACGATGTGCCAGAGGTGATGAGTATTGCTGATTGGGTTTACCTCATGGCAGATAGCAAGATTATTGCCGCTGGAACACCTGATGAGTTGTACAACAATAGCGATCCGAGAGTGCAGCAATTTTTGCAAGGCGAAGCCGATGGTCCAGTACCATTTAGATTCCCTGCGAAGAGCTTAGAAAAGGATTTGTTTTAATATGATTGTTAAAACTATTGCGGGTGTCGGTAAGCGTACACTTGCGAGCTGTGAGTCATTTGGTCGAGCAAGCCTGATGTTATTTGGGGCTTTGTTTGGCATCCCGCGACTAAAAAACTTCCCCTTATTAGTAAAACAACTTTATAGCGTTGGCGTTCAGTCATTGGCTATTATTTTAGTTTCGGGTCTGTTTATCGGCATGGTGCTCAGCCTGCAGGGCTATGTCGTGTTAATTGACTACGGCGCTGAGGGAAACCTTGGTCAAATGGTCGCGCTTTCACTGTTGCGTGAGTTGGGGCCTGTGGTGACTGCGTTATTATTTGCAGGTCGAGCCGGTTCAGCACTCACGGCAGAGATTGGGTTAATGAAGGCAACAGAGCAGATCTCAAGCCTTGAGATGATGGCCGTTGACCCTCTTAAACGCATTATTGCACCACGTCTTTGGGCCGGGCTTATCTCAATGCCATTGCTTGCTATGATTTTTATGGCGGTAGGTATTTGGGGCGGTCAACTGGTTGGTGTTGATTGGAAAGGCATTGATCACGGCAGTTTCTGGTCTGCGATGCAGTCTTCAGTAGAACTTGGCCGAGATATTGGTAACAGCATGATCAAATGCATGGTCTTCGCTATCACCGTAACTTGGATCGCACTTTTCAATGGTTATGACGCAGTACCGACTTCAGAAGGTATCAGTCAGGCAACCACACGCACTGTAGTGCACTCTTCTCTAGCGGTACTAGGGCTAGATTTTGTTCTTACCGCATTGATGTTTGGGAATTAATCATGCAACAAACTCGAAAATTAGAATTATGGGTCGGCACCTTTGTTATTGCCGGAATTTGCGCAATCTTAATCATGATCTTTCAAGTCGCTGACGTAAAAGGCATAGGTTCGAACCATACTTACAATCTAAAAGCGACCTTTGACAACATTGGCAGCCTAAAAGTTCGTTCTCCAGTGAAAGTGGGTGGCGTCGTTGTTGGACGAGTTAAAAGCATTGAGCTTGATACCGAGAGCTACCTTCCTGTCGTTGAACTGTCTATTGACGGGAAGTACTCACAATTTCCAGATACCTCTAGTGCTCAAATTTTAACATCTGGCTTAATTGGTGAGCAGTACATTAGTCTGGTTCCAGGCTTCATTTTTGATGATGAAGAGATGTTGGTCGATGGTGATTCAATTGAAGACACTAAGTCAGCATTGGTACTAGAAGATTTGATTGGCCAAGTGCTGTATAGCGTTGGTGGTTCTAATGACAGCGAAGCTAAGGAATAAGATAATGTTGAAAACTATTAGTTATTTAAAAGCTATTGGTTACTTGAAATCAATGTTTATGGCGGCAATGGCGTTGCTTATTTCTACCCAAGCCTTTGCTGCAGAATCGATTGACCGTACTCAGCCTTACCAGATGATGACTCAAGTTGCCGAAGTGGCATTTGAGCGTTTGAAGAGTGAACAAGACAACATCCACCAAGATCCAGAGTTATTGAAGGTCATCGTGGAAGAAGAGTTGATGCCTTATGTGAATGCACAATATGCAGCTCTTAAGTTACTTGGACCAAACTTGAAAGGCGCGGATAGAAAAGACGTGGGCGTGTTTATCGATTCATTCCGTAAATACCTTGTTTCTTCTTATGCCCAAGTGCTGACTCAATACACAGATCAGACGATTGAATTTGGTCCAGAACCAAAAATCAAAGCGGATAGCCGCATTACCAGTATCAAGGTCGACATCATCGATACGCCGCGACCAAACATTAAGCTTGAATTTAAGCTTCGCAAAGACAAGAAATCTGGCGAGTGGAAAGCATTTGATATGGTTGCCGAAGGTATTAGCTTGTTGTCGAGCAAGCAATCGGAGTGGAATACTAAGATTCGTCAAGAAGGCATCTTACAAGTTGCAGACGAACTAGAGAAATTAGCCGCACAACCGATTCGTTTTGAGAGTAACAAATAATGAGCCATTCTCAATGGCAAGCACTAAGCTCTAAAGAGTATCAACTGTTCGGTGATTTAGACCGAGACAGTGTCCCTGCAATCTGGCGTATATTGGAAAAGTGGCAAACGACGGAATCGAGCGTTGAAATTGACCTTAGCCATATAAATCGAGTCGATTCAGCAGGAATGGTGATGCTAATTCACTTATTAGAGCATGCAAAAAATCAAAACTGTCATATAATGCTCAGTTTCGTGCCAGAACAATTACGAACGTTGTTCCAATTGAGCAATATCCAGCCAATGATGGCAGAACACATAAAAAATTAGGCAGGAGCTATTTGTGGACAGCACAAAAGTACAAGAATTATTAGCAGAAGCACTGAACCTTCAGGAAATTTTCGTGAAAGGGGAAGGCAGTCATTACGAAGTTGTTGCGGTTGATCCATGTTTTGACGGCATGAATCGAGTTAAGAAGCAGCAACTAATCTACGGCCCACTAATGGAATACATTCAACGCAATGACATCCATGCTCTTTCTATTAAGGCTTTCACGCCGGAAGAGTGGGAACGTGATAAGAAACTGATGTCACTTTAAGGTTTATGATGGAAAAGTTTCGAGTTATTGGATCGGATAAGCCGCTAAGCGGTGAAGTGACGATCTCAGGCGCAAAAAATGCAGCGCTACCTATCTTATTTGCTTCAATTCTTGCTGAAGAGCCAGTGGAAGTAAGTAACGTTCCTCACCTACGTGACATCGATACTACGATGGAACTGCTTAAGCGTTTAGGCGCAAAAGTATCGCGTAATGGTAGTGTTCATGTTGATGGCAGCGAAATTAATGAATTTTGTGCGCCTTACGATTTAGTGAAAACAATGCGTGCTTCTATCTGGGCTTTAGGTCCTCTAGTCGCTCGTTTTGGTGAAGGCCAAGTGTCACTTCCAGGCGGTTGTGCAATTGGTGCTCGACCTGTTGATCTGCATATCCACGGCCTAGAGCAACTAGGTGCGACCATTAAGTTGGAAGATGGTTATGTGAAAGCAAGTGTTGATGGCCGTCTGAAAGGCGCGCACATCGTGATGGATAAAGTAAGTGTGGGTGCCACCATTACTATCATGTGTGCAGCAACGCTAGCGGAAGGAACAACAGTACTCGATAACTCAGCGCGTGAGCCTGAGATTGTTGATACGGCTGACTTCCTAAACAAACTGGGTGCTAAAATTTCTGGCGCAGGTACAGATACGATTACTATCGAAGGCGTTGAACGTCTTGGTGGTGGCCAACACTCTGTGGTTGCTGACCGTATTGAAACAGGTACTTTTCTGGTTGCTGCTGCTGTTTCTGGCGGTAAAGTGGTTTGTCGCAACACCAACGCTCATCTTCTTGAAGCTGCCTTAGCGAAGCTTGAAGAAGCGGGTGCGAAGGTTGAAACGGGCGAAGACTGGATCAGTCTTGATATGACGGGTCGTGAACTGAAAGCGGTGAAAATCGTAACGGCACCTCACCCTGGTTTCCCAACCGACATGCAAGCACAGTTTACTCTGCTTAACATGATGGCGAAGGGCAGTGGTGTTATCACTGAGACTATCTTTGAAAACCGTTTTATGCACATTCCTGAGTTACAGCGAATGGGTGCAAAAGCGGAAATCGAAGGTAACACGGCTATCTGTGGTGAAACGGAAAAACTGAGCGGAGCTCAAGTAATGGCAACGGACCTTCGCGCATCTGCGAGCCTTGTTATTGCTGGCTGTATTGCTCAAGGTGAAACCATCGTTGACCGTATTTATCACATCGATCGTGGCTACGATAAGATTGAAGATAAATTGTCAGCCTTAGGCGCAAACATTACACGATTTAGTGAGTCGAACTAACCTAGGTTAGTGGATTCATGAATCAGTAAGATGAAAACATAAAAGTCGGAACCTTGGTTTCGGCTTTTTTATAGTTGTATTTACCGCGAGTAAATCTATTGCTCATTTTTGCGCGAATAGATGAATCAACTTGGCGGTCGGTGAGGAACAAAATGATAGCAATATTACGTATTTTCGCAGTGGCGATATTTGCGATTCTTATGTTTGTATTTGGTTGTGGTTACTGCCTATTAAGTCCACGCAACCCGAAACACGTATTTACCTTTGGCCGTTATTTCGGTCGCATGTCGAAGATCTTCGGCATGAAGTTAGAGCTTCGCATCCCAGAAGATGCCTACTCTCGCGGCCAACATGTTTATGTGGCGAACCACCAAAACAGCTGGGATCTATTCACGATTTCATCAGCGGTAACGCCAAAAGTGGTAACTGTTGGTAAGAAAAGCCTAGTGTGGATGCCTCTATTTGGTCAGCTTTACTGGTTGACGGGTAACATCCTAATTGACCGTGCTAACCGTAGCAAAGCGGTAGGTACGATTGATCAGGTCGTGACGAGTCTAAAAGAGAGCGATGTTTCAGTTTGGATGTTCCCTGAAGGCACTCGTTCTCGTGGCCGTGGTCTGCTGCCATTCAAAACAGGTGCATTCCATGCTGCGATTGGTGCTGGCTTGCCTATCATCCCTATCGTGTGTAGCTCAACAGGTGGCGTGAAGCTAAACCGTTGGAACAATGGTCACGTGATTGTTGAAATGCTGCCACCAATCAGCACTGAAGGCTACGACAAGTCTAATGTTCGTGAACTGGCTAACCTAGCTCGTGAGCAGATGGCTGCGAAACTTGAAGAGTTAGACAAAGAAGTGGTTGAGCTTAATAAAAAGTAATTATCTAAGCGAAACGATGAACAATAAAAAAGGTTGCCAACGGGGCAACCTTTTTTGTATCTAATAAACACTCAGCATTACGCTAAGTCGTTTATCCGAAGGTGTTTAATCTAGAGATTAAAAGCTATTTGCGAACCGCAATAGCTTCGATCTCGATACCTACATCTTTTGGTAGACGAGCTACTTCAACACATGAACGTGCAGGGTAGTTTGCAACGCCGTGCTCATCGAAGAATTTGCCGTAAACCTCGTTTACTGTGCCGAAGTCGTTTAGGTCTTTAACGAATACCGTTAGTTTTACGATGTCTTTTACAGTCAGGCCTGAAGCTTCAACAACCGCTTGAACGTTGTCTAGAGATTGGCGAGCTTGCTCTGCGATATCAGCAGATACTTCACCAGTTGCTGGGTTTACTGGGATTTGACCAGAAGTCAGTACCATGTTGCCAAGGTCAACGCCTTGTACGTATGGGCCGATTGCAGCTGGAGCAGATTCTGTGTGAAGTACTTTAGTCATTGGTTTATTCCATCAGTTATTAGATAAAAATCAATTTTCAGTGTGCCTTCAAACTTTGGATAGGTAAAGCGCAAAATACCCCGCACAGGCGAGGTATTTGATAGTTTTTACATTCGGTCTGCTTTGCCGTATGACGTTATCTTTCTGTTACGATCTCGCGAGAGAAGACTTTTTCGCAATACTTACACTTCAATCGAATATCTTCTTTCTTTTCAAAGATCTTAAAGCTACTTTCAACCGGTTCATTGTGAGTAATACAGTTGGTGTTTGGACACTCGAACACATCGTTGATTTGCTCAGGAAGTTCTAGTGGTAGTTTCTTAACCACTTCGTAATCTTCGATTTGATTCACTGTTGCGTGAGGCGCATAAAGTGCCAGCTTGCTCGCCTGTTCTTCTGTGATAAACACATTCTCAATCTTGAGCAGGTCTTTTCCGCCTAGTGCAGAAGACGGTAGATTCAGGCCAATCGTCACGCGCTGATGAGAATTGTGCATGTCGAACAGTTTTAGAACCTTGATCCCGATATTGGCTGGGATATGGTCGATAACAGTACCGTTTCTGATTGCTTCAACTTTTAATTGAGTCTCTTTAGACATTATATCTCTCCTCTACAGCGTTTCGTTAAGAACAAGGGCTAGCAATGCTTCACGGGCGTAAACACCATTCTCTGCTTGCTGGAAGTAGTAAGCGTAAGGTGTTTTATCGACATCGACAGTAATTTCATCAACGCGAGGAAGAGGGTGCAGAACCTTCAGGTTATCGCGTGCATTTTCCAGCATCGAAGCGGTCAGGATGTATGCGGATTTTATGTGCGCGTATTCTGACTCATCGAAGCGCTCTTTTTGAACTCGAGTCATGTACAAGACATCGAGCTCAGGAATCACATCTTCCATGTCCGTCAATAGTTGGTACTTGATGCCCGCTTCATCAAGCTCTTCGCAAATGTAGTCTGGCATCGCTAGAGCTTCTGGAGCCACGAAGTAGAAACAGATGTTGTCGAACTTCGCTAGTGCTTGAGTCAATGAGTGAACCGTACGGCCGTACTTAAGGTCACCAACGAATGCAACGTTTAGGTTGTCGAGGCGGCCTTGTGTCTCAGCGATAGAGAATAGGTCTAGTAACGTTTGTGTTGGGTGTTGGTTTGCGCCGTCACCTGCGTTAATAACAGGTACACCGTTTGAGAACTCAGAAGCCAGACGCGCTGCGCCTTCTTGAGGGTGACGCATCACGTAAGCGTCAACGTATGAAGAGATAACCTGTACCGAGTCCGCTAGCGTTTCGCCTTTCTTTGCCAAAGAAGTGTTACCACCACTGTCGAAACCAATCACATCACCACCGATGCGTTGAATCGCAGTTTCAAAAGAGAGACGAGTTCGCGTAGAAGGTTCGAAGAAGCAGCTGGCAACAACTTTGTTCTTGATGAGTTCTGGGTTTGGCTCAGCCTTTAGCTGACCTGCCGTTTGAACAATTAATTCTAGCTCTTCACGAGAAAGCTCTGGAATTGAGATGATGTGCTTTTGATAGAGCGAATTCGCCATGATCTTCTTCTCCACAATAATGTATTGGCCATAAAAAAGCCCCCCATAATGGGAGGCTTTAAAAAAGTGCTGAAAAGCAGAATAGACGGCCTGGTAAGCATCTTAGCTTACGAGCAATATTTGGTGTTTTCACAATATTACTATGTGTTATCACAATATTGGTTGGCGTCATTTTCACTACTCTCAGACAAATTGCCGAGAATTATACGCTTTCAATTTGTGAGCGCAAGCGATTACATCAAGCTTTTGTTTACTTTCATTATTGTCTATTGACCAAGCGTCGCGACCATCACCGCCTTGATGGTGTGCATGCGATTTTCAGCTTCATCAAACACAATTGAGTAATCCGATTCAAACACTTCATCAGTAACTTCTAAACCGTTCATTCCATACTTATCTGCGACTTGCTGGCCGATCACGGTTTCATTGTTATGGAAAGCGGGTAGGCAGTGCATGAATTTCACTTGAGGATTGCCAGTGAGCTTAATGACATCCATATTCACTTGGTATGGTTTCATTACCGCTACACGTTCGTCCCAAGCTTCAGGGGCCTCGCCCATTGAAACCCAAACATCGGTATAAAGGAAATCACAGCCTTGAACACCTTCAGCAACGTCTTCTGTCAGCGTGATGTTGGCACCTGTGCTTTGCGCGATAGCTTGGCACTCTTCAACAAGCTGCTCTTCTGGCCAGAATGCTTTAGGCGCGACAAGGCGAATATCCATGCCCATCTTCGCGGCTCCGACTAACAGAGAGTTACCCATGTTATTGCGTGCATCGCCTAGGTAAGCAAAGCTGATTTGGTGCAGATGTTTTCCGCGACCATGCTCAAGCATAGTGAGGAAATCAGCCAAAATCTGAGTAGGGTGGAACTCATCGGTTAAACCATTCCAAACCGGCACGCCCGCATAAGCGCCTAAGTCTTCAACGATACTTTGGCCAAAGCCACGATATTCAATGCCATCGTACATGCGTCCCAATACACGCGCCGTATCTTTCATTGATTCTTTTTGACCAATCTGAGAACCAGAAGGGCCAAGGTAAGAGACTTGAGCACCTTGATCAAAGGCGGCCACTTCAAACGCACATCGTGTTCGAGTTGATGCTTTCTCGAAGATCAAAGCAATGTTTTTGCCGTTGAGTTTCTTCTGCTCAGTGCCTGCATACTTAGCTTTTTTTAGGTCAGCAGACAGGTCGAGTAAAAACTGAATCTCTTTAGGAGTAAAGTCGAGAAGTTTTAGAAAGTTACGATTGCGAAGATTAAAGGCCATCTCTCGCTCCTTGCGTATATAGAATCAATGAAGAACTTAGTTAAACATAAAAATGCTATATTTGTGAATATTTATTTTATTAATTTGATAAAAAAGGCCAGTAAATGAATACTGGCCTAGATAAGATTATTGAGTCTGTTTAACTGAGCTCTTTGACTTAGATACCATCTCTTTCGATAGGGCAACTCATACAGCGCGCGCCGCCACGACCACGGCCTAGCTCGTTGCCAGGAATCGTCAGAACTTCGATACCCGCTTTGTCGTATTTCTCATTGGTGTAAACATTACGTTCATAACCAATCACGGTACCTGGTTTCACTGTCAGTACGTTGTTAGCGTCATTCCACTGTTCACGCTCAGCTTCGTAGTTATCACCGCCGGTAGTGATGATCTTCAGTTGATCAAGGCCTAGTGCGCCTTCAATCGCTGACAGGTAGTTTTCAGCTTTCTCGACACGCATTTCGCCGTTTTCTTTTGGCGTTAAGCGCCAAGTGTCGAGGTCTTTACGAACGATCTCTGGATAGACAGAGAACGTGTCGATATCCATGTGTGTCATCACCGTATCAAGGTGCATACAAGAGCGGTGTTTTGGTAGATCGATCGCAATCACTTCGCTCGCTTGGCCTGATCTAAATAGGCTAGCCGCTAGGTTTTCGACACCTTGTGGTTTCGTACGCTCTGAAATACCAACCAGTACCGCACCTTTACCGATAACCAGTACGTCACCGCCTTCAATGTTAGCGTTGTCGTAGTGAAGGTCTTCGTCACCAAAGTACTTAATGAAATCTTGGCCTGCGAACACTGGGTGCCAGCGGTAGATAGCACGCAGGTGGTTCGTTTCACGTTGACGTGCAGGCTTCATCATTGGGTTAAGCGATACACCACCGTAAACCCAGCAAGAAGTATCTCGCGTAAATAGGTGGTTAGGCAGTGGCTCGATAACGAAATCGAGTGGTCGATGCATTTTAGGCAGCATCGATGATGATTTGATAGGAAGCTCAGAGTAGGCCAAGCCACCGAGTAAGATCGTTGCTAGATGCTCATTATCCATTTGAGCAAGGTAGTTTCTTAAGTCACGGGCGAAAGTCGGCCCATAACGGAAATCTGAGATTTGAGTATTCAGCAACCACTCACGAGCCTGAGATACGGCAAGCGTTTCTACTAGCAGGTCATGCAGCAGTAGTACTTCTACGTCTTGGCTGCGCAGCGTTTCTGCAAAGGCATCATGTTCTTCACCAGCGGCTTCAACGGCAAGTACATCATCAAATAGAAGATCATGACAGTTTGAAGGGGTGAGGTGGGTGAGTGCTCTTTCAGGTCTATTTAGGAGAACTCGTCTCAATTGACCGACTTCGGAGCCAACGTACAGCTTACTCATTTTGCATCCTTACTATTAATCCAGCGTCTATTTATGACAAGCTTGTCCGTAATATGCAAGTTTTGTAGATTGAGTTAATACAAGGTATTTGGGTAATAATTGGTCATAAAACCTGTGATTTTTAAGTTTATACAGATTAAATTCCAACTAACTGGCTATCGAACGGAACAACGTTTTTGAGGATCTATGCTCAATTCGTGGCTTGTTAGAATTGAATTTTGCTTATTAATCGTGATTTTTTATTCACTATTATGCACTTTTTGATAACAAGCTGAGGATTTATGCACCCCAAAAGCGGTTTAGCGTATGCACCTAACGTGACTAATCACGCAAGTTTTATTCAATAAGCCCTAAAGTGGCCACAAAAACGAAATGCTAAAATACGGCGCAGTTAATAAAATGTTGAAAATTTGTTTCTGTGATTTTGATTTCACTTTTGAATTGATATTGGCGCTGCGATCTCGCGATAAACTTACCTTTCTAGGCCTGATCTGGGTGGCTTTTCTGGACGATCCGTGCCATATTTCGTGACAATCAAATTTGATCTTTTCATAGTCAACACTCTGGAGCAGACACATGTCTCACGAAGATGAATATCTATCAGTAGCGGAATTAATTGAATTTCAAAAGGAAGAGACTCGCGACATCATTACAGCATTAATTGAAGATGGTAGCGATCCTGAAGCTCTATACGATATCGAGCATCACCTATTTGCTGAAGATTTCGATGTGCTTGAGAAAGCGGTTGTTGAAGCATTCAAAATGGGCTTTGAAGTGCTTGAAGCTGAAGAGACAGAAGACGAAGATGGCAATAAGCTACTTTGTTGTGATGCAACGATGCAATGTACTCTGAATGCAGAAGCGATTGATGAGCAAGTTGAGAAGCTTGTAAACCTTGCAGAGAAGTTTGACATTATCTACGACGGTTGGGGCACTTACTACGAAGGTGAAGATGCTATCTACCCAGACGAAGATGATGAAGGCGAAGAGTAATTCTTTCCCAATTTTAAAAAATGCCAGCCTCGAGCTGGCATTTTTTTACCCTCAGAAAAATAAATGTCTTTATATGCATTCATTCATTATAATGCGGTCAAAATTGATCTAGCTCAAGGAATGATATGCGGTTGCTTCTCGATGGTCTTTGGCAAATTTCGCCACTGACGGATCTCTCTATCCCACAAGATGACATCACCTTTCCGGCTCCGTTAAGCTCAAAGCTCCCTGATAGCTTGAGTGAAAGTCAAATTGCAGAGCAAGAGTGGCACCTGATGCACGACATCGAAGTGGATGACGCTATGTTAGCGTGTCCATTTGTTGAGTTAGTGATGGCTGGAGTCGATTATTTTGCTGAAGTTCGACTTAATGGTGTGGCTGTTTTTGATTGTGATGGTAGCCAAGCTGAATACCGTAAAGATATCCGTCCTTATATGCAGTCCGGCCGAAACCGTTTCGAGATCCTTTTCCTTGAAGAAGAGGAGAGCCTATTGCTTGAAGAAGACATGGATGACTCTGTATCTTCACACGCTATCGCTAAATCTGATTCACGCATCGGGATTTGGCAAGCGCCATACCTGCAGTTCGTTCGAAACGTCAAGCTAGAGCAAGTTGTCACAGAGCAGATCTGGCACCACGGTGGTGGCTGTGAGTTTAAAGTGGATGTTATCTATCAAACGCTAAAGGCGGGGTTAGTATCGGCATCCATCAAGTTTAATGGTATGACTCTCGTGATGCCGATTGATGTACGCGCTGAACATACTGGCGTCGTGTTCCAGGTCGAAGCTCCTATCATTTTTGATATTGAGAATCCTAACCCCAAGTATCTATACCCATTAGAAGTGGTACTTGATGGGCAAGAAGAGAGTTCTTTTGTTGCCTTGAACCCAACTTCTTGCGTCAGTAACTTTCTACGTTAACTCCGTATATTTTAGCGTTATCTTCTTTCGCTATAGCGGCGCATTCTGCTTATAACGACTTGGCCATGACAACCTCACAAGCGTCGTGGCCTGTTTCTCCCCAAGCTGACTCAAGATGCTCAAACCCAAGCTTCTCATAGAGTTTGACCGCAGCACCCAAGCACTTCGTCGTTTCTAAATACATGTGTTGATACCCAAGTTGCTTGGCTTGCTTTAAGCTCAAAGCGACAATTCGCTTGGCTAGGCCATGCCCTCGAGTTTGCGGTAAGAAGTACATCTTTTGTAGCTCACACACATTGGGTTTACCTGCTAGAGGGGCAAAGCCACCGCCTCCGACGATCTTTCCGTTGTGTTCGATAACCCAGTACATTGCATTCGCTTGGCTATAGACAGAGTACATATCGTCGAGTGTTGGATCGGCCACGCCATAGCCTTTATCTTCTGTGAGCCCATGCTCAGCCGAAACTTGGCGAATGATTTGTGCGATGCTTGGGTTGTCTTGCGGTGTAATGGGTCTAAGGGTGAACTCAGCAATTTGTTCCATGATCTGCCTATGAAAGGGTCACTAATATGTGACCCAATATATGGTGACTAAGCATGTTGGTGCAAACAGAATTGTTGTTGTGCCATTTGGTCGCCTGATTTACGTAACCAGACTTTCTCGTGGAAGTAGTAAGCAACGGTATTTAAAGTTGGCTCTAGCAAAGCCATCACGCCGCCTATGAAAGCATCTCCAGTCAACAAGTAGACAACGGTAAAGGCAACACTAAAGTGGATGGTAGCAAAGCTTGCTGTTTTTAATTTGGTCATCCACTGGCGAGCTTTAAGAGCTGGAACTTGAGCCCACGCCTTTTCATGAAAATAGAAGGCAACAGTATTCACAGAGGGCTCAATCATAGCGATTAAGCTACCAATTAAGATGTCGCCTGTTAGTACATAAGCGACACTAAATGCGATAGTAAAATGTAATGCAGCAAAGGTTAGTGTCTTTTTCATGATAATTACTCAGTCGTTGTGTTGTTTTGATAGGTCTATTATTGAGAATTATTATCATTAAGTATAATGGGAAGTAGAGATTAATTTGATAGATGAAACCTATCAATCAGTGCGGCTAGAGTGAGAAGCATTGGAATATTGGAATCAGGGACATAAAAAAAGGCTGGTCACCAAGACCAACCTTTCTATTTAGACCGAGAAGTTTGAAGCCTTCTCGTTCACTCGGTTTTAAAGCGCAGCGATTGTCGCTTTTTGCTCTTCAAGCTTAACAAGAGTTTCCTTGTAGCCTTCAAGCTTTTCACGCTCTTTCGCGATAACTGCTTCTGGTGCTTTAGCAACGAAACCTTCGTTACCTAGCTTACCTTCGATACGTTTAATCTCGCCGTGAGTCTTAGCGACTTCTTTATCTAGACGAGCAAGCTCTGCATCTTTGTCGATAAGACCCGCCATTGGGATCATCAACTCAGATTTGCCAACCAGTTTAGTTGCACAAGCAGGAGTCTCTTCACCATCAGCTAGAACTTTAATATCGTCTAGCTTAGCTAGAGAAGTAAGAACGATCTTGTTCGCTTCGATACGAGCGGCATCTTTCTCATCAGCAACCTTGATCATTACTTCTAAGCCTTGGCTTGGTGCAATGTCGTATTCCGCACGTAGGTTACGGATAGCAGTGATGAAAGTCTTAACCCATTCGATGTCGTCAACGATCTCAGCATTGAAGTTAGCTTCATTAAACTGAGGAAGCGCTTGAGTCATGATTGTCTCGCCTTCAACGCCGTCTACTAGCGGCTTAACGCTCTGCCAGATAGATTCAGTGATGTAAGGAAGAACAGGGTGAGCAAGACGCAGAGTCTTCTCAAGAACCGTGATAAGCGTGTAACGAGTCGCTTGTTGTTGAGCTTCAGTACCTTTCCAAAGAACAGGTTTAGTTAGCTCTAAGTACCAGTCACAGAATTGGTTCCAGATGAATTCGTAAAGCGTGTTTGCTGCCATGTCTAGACGGTAGTTGTCTAGGTGAGCATTAAACTCTTTCGCTGCAACTTCAAACTGAGACTCAATCCACTTATCGGCTAGAGAGAATTCCATGTTTGCACGGTCTTCTACAGACAGTGACATGCCACAGTCGTGCTCTTCTGTGTTCATCAGTACGTAACGGCTTGCGTTCCATAGCTTGTTACAGAAGTTACGGTAACCTTCAAGACGCTTCATGTCCCAGTTGATGTCACGGCCAGTTGAAGCCATAGCAGCAAGAGTGAAACGCAGTGCGTCAGTACCGTAGGGTTCGATACCGTTTTCGAATGTTTTACGTGTGTTCTTTTCGATCTTAGCAGCCAGTTTAGGTTGCATCATGTTGCCACAACGCTTCTCTACTAGCTCTTCAAGGCCGATGCCGTCAATCATGTCGATTGGGTCAAGTACGTTACCTTTCGACTTAGACATCTTATCGCCGTTTTCATCACGGATAAGACCTGTCATGTAAACAGTTTTGAAAGGTACTTGAGCCTTGCCATCTTCGTCTTTCACGAAGTGCATGGTCATCATGATCATACGAGCAACCCAGAAGAAGATAATATCAAAACCAGATACTAGTACTTCAGATGGGTGGAATGTTTTCAGTGCTTCAGTATCTTCAGGCCAGCCTTGTGTGCCGAACGTCCAAAGTGCAGAAGAGAACCAAGTATCCAGTACGTCGTCGTCTTGCTTAAGCACAACAACAGGCGCTAGGTTGTTCTTTTCACGAACTTCTTCTTCAGTGCGACCTACGTAAACTTTACCATCGTTGTCGTACCATGCTGGGATACGGTGGCCCCACCAAAGTTGACGAGAGATACACCAGTCTTGCACGTCACGCATCCACGCGAAGTACATGTTTTCGTACTGCTTAGGTACGAATTGGATTTGACCATCTTCAACCGCTTTAACTGCAGGTTCTGCAAGAGGTGCTGTGCGCACGTACCATTGGTCAGTCAGCATTGGTTCGATAACCACGCCACCACGGTCGCCGTAAGGGACAGTCAGGTCGTGATCTTTGATCTCTTCAAGAAGACCAAGCTCATCGAATTCAGCAACGATAGCTTTACGTGCAGCAAAACGCTCCATACCTTGGTACTTAGCAGGGATACCTGTTGAGTAAACATCGCTTTCTTCGCCGTTAGTCGTGAAGACTTCAGCAGCATCACGGATATCAGCATTGAACGTTAGGATGTTGATCATCGGTAGGTTGTTGCGCTTACCCACTTCGTAATCGTTAAAGTCATGAGCTGGAGTGATCTTCACACAACCCGTGCCTTTTTCCATGTCTGCGTGCTCATCGCCTACGATAGGGATAAGACGGTTTACAACAGGAAGTAGGATTTCTTTGCCGATAAGATCTTTGTAACGAGGATCTTCTGGGTTAACAGCAACACCAGTATCGCCAAGCATGGTTTCAGGACGAGTCGTCGCAACAACGATGTAGTCTTTACCATCTGCCGTTTTAACACCGTTCGCTAGCGGGTAGCGGAAGTGCCACATGAAACCTTTTTTGTCTTTGTTTTCAACTTCAAGATCCGAGATTGCAGTGTGCAGTTTAGGATCCCAGTTTACTAGACGTTTACCACGG
This sequence comes from Vibrio sp. 10N.247.310.23, assembly GCF_041467155.1. Taxonomy (NCBI): domain Bacteria; kingdom Pseudomonadati; phylum Pseudomonadota; class Gammaproteobacteria; order Vibrionales; family Vibrionaceae; genus Vibrio; species Vibrio sp. 10N.247.310.23. The sequence continues at coordinate 234,617 of NZ_JBFSTZ010000004.1, forward strand.
TAGATTAGGTCTTCTTCGTATAGACGAACAAACACTTCTTGAGTCGCAGCCGATAGGCCGTCATCCATAGTGAATCGTTCACGATCCCAATCTACAGATGCACCAAGACGACGAAGTTGTTGAGTGATCGTGCCACCTGATTCGCCTTTCCATTCCCAGATCTTGTCGATGAAAGCTTCACGGCCGTAGTCGTGTTTTGTTTTGCCTTCTTCGGCAGCAATCTTACGCTCAACAACCATTTGAGTTGCGATACCAGCGTGGTCAGTACCCACTTGCCAAAGCGTGTTTTTGCCTTTCATACGTTGAGCACGGATAAGCGTATCCATGATCGTATCTTGGAACGCGTGACCCATGTGTAGGCTGCCAGTGACGTTCGGTGGCGGGATCATGATGCTGTAAGCTTCTTTTGATGTGTCACCGTGTGGCTTAAAGTAGCCTTTCTCTTCCCAAGTCTTATACAGAGCTTGTTCGATTGATGTTGGGTTGTATGTCTTTTCCATAGTGCTCTTAAACGGATACTGTGAATGGTTAATCGTGGTCAAACTTCATAAGTGAAGCTTCTTGAATCTAAATCCAAAGATAGCTTTAACTATGAGGTTTGACTATGGATGTTGAATCTCGATAGTTTGTAGCTGATATCCAGCTTGACGGTAAATTTTATACCTTTCTCGAGCGAGTTGCTTAGCTTTTTCTTCGCAAGGGACGAAGTCTATCACCTGAGCAAAGGCGTTCGCAAAGGTTGTATGATTATCGGCCAGATTAATTACTAGCTGACGATTCCAATTATGTTTTACGCCTTGATAGCCAATTTCGATGTTGGTTGAATACTTCGGGCCTTCGCCAACCAAGTTGTGCGCAATAAAATCACAGGGTTCGACTTGCCAGAAAACTTCAGCAATACGCTCGGCATGCTCTTTGTCATTACAGTTGAGATAAAGTTTAGCGCCTTGTTTTGCAAAGTGCTGAGCAAGAAACAGCACATAGTGAGTAAAACCATCTTCGCGGGCTTGCGGACTGTCTGAAGGCACTATGTAAAAAGTGGCAGTTTGCATACTTAACACTCGAACTGAAAATTGTGGACCTCAATATTACTTGGTCTACAGACTCTAACAAATAGCAGTTATTAAAAAAGGGCCCGTAGGCCCTTTTTACTATTTTGAAGATTGCTCTTCAGTCTCTTGGCCGCTGCGGTTCAATAAGAATTGGACAAGCATTGAGACAGGACGACCTGTCGAGCCTTTCGCTGCGCCTGACTTCCACGCCGTACCAGCACTGTCGATGTGTGCCCAGTGGTACTTCTTAGTGAATTTAGACAGGAAGCAACCAGCAGTAATTGTGCCGCCAGGACGGCCGCCGATGTTCGCCATATCAGCGAATGGGCTGTTTAGCTGCTCATGGTATTCGTCAGCCATAGGTAGACGCCATGCTCGGTCGCTTGCTTGCTCTGAAGCATTAACAAGTTCATGAGATAGTGGGTTGTGGTTTGATAGAACGCCACTGATGTGGTGACCTAGAGCAATAACACATGCGCCAGTTAGTGTCGCAACGTCGACAACACAATCAGGTTCAAAACGCTCAACGTAAGTTAGAGCATCACATAAAACCAAACGACCTTCTGCATCAGTATTTAATACTTCAACGGTTTGACCAGACATCGTAGTTAGGATGTCACCAGGGCGATAAGCGTTGCTACCAGGCATATTTTCACAACCCGCTAGAATACCAACAACGTTGATTGGCAGGTTAAGTTTCGCCAATGCTTTCATTGTACCGAATACAGAGGCAGCACCACACATATCGTACTTCATCTCATCCATGCCTTCGCCAGGCTTAAGTGAGATACCGCCTGAATCGAAAGTAAGACCTTTACCGACTAGGACGATAGGTTTTGCGTCTGGATCCGCAGCGCCTTTGTATTCCATGATAGACATCATCGATTCGTTCTTAGAGCCACGGCCTACTGCTAGGTATGAAGTCATACCCAGTTTTTCCATCTCTTCTTCGCCAATGATCTTAGTCTTCACAGTTTCATAATCGTCAGCTAGGCGACGAGCTTGAGATGCAAGGTAAGCAGGGTTTGCGATGTTCGGTGGCATATTGCCTAGATCTTTCGATGCTTTCACGCCTGAAGCAATAGCAAGGCCATGAGAAATAGCTTTCTCACCAAGGCTCAATTCACGACGTGTAGGTACGTTGAATACCAATTTACGTAGTGGGCGACGAGTCTCTGGCTTATTACTCTTGAATTGGTCAAACGTGTAAAGGCCATCTTTAGTTGCTTCTACAGCTTGACGAACTTTCCAGTAAGTGTCGCGACCTTTAACGTGAAGTTCTGTAAGGAAACATACTGCTTCCATAGAACCTGTTTCGTTTAGTGTGCTGATGGTTTTTTGGATGATTTCTTTGTATTGACGTTCGCCTAGCTCACGCTCTTTACCACAGCCTACCAGTAGAACACGTTCTGAAAGTACACCAGGTACTTGATGCAGTAGTAGCATCTGGCCAGGTTTACCCTCTAGATCACCGCGACGAAGCAGTGAACTAATATAGCCATCGCTAATCTTATCTAATTGCTCGGCGACTGGAGAAAGGCGGCGCGGTTCGAATACACCGACAACGATACATGCGCTGCGTTGTTTCTCTGGGCTGCCACTTTTTACACTGAACTCCATGCGTACTCCTACATCCTGAAGACAAATCGAACTAAATGTTAGATAATGGGTTCTTACTTGTTGGATCCTATAATGGAACTAACCTTAAAGAAGAACGCTAACACTTAGCTAAAAATTTAAAAAAATAAAAGGTTCAACGGGAAATTATAGTGATTCAATCAAAAAAACAAGTTTTGTATAGGTAATTTGAGCGTGATTATTGTTAGATATTTGATCCGCGAGACAATCAAGAGCCAATTTGCGATCTTTTTTGTTCTCTTTCTCGTGTTTCTCAGCCAAAAATTCATCAGTGTTTTAGCGGATGCCTCTGATGGTGATATCCCTGCGAGTCTTATATTGTCGATTGTTGGCTTAAATATGCCAGCGATGGGCCTATTGATGCTTCCACTCAGTATCTATATTGGTATTTTGCTTACTTTTGGCCGCCTTTACGCTGAAAGTGAAATAGTGGTCATGAACGCCACCGGTATCGGTAATAAATTCCTGATCCAATCTGCGCTTTACCTCGCTTTAATTACGGCATCTGTTGCAGCCTTTAACTCATTTTGGTTATCTCCTTGGTCACAAGACAAAGTTGAACAAATGTATGAAGAAGTAGCTGCAGAGAACAGCGTTGATTTGCTACCAAAAGGTAAGTTTGAAGGTACGCCGGATGGCTCTTCTGTCGTGTTTATTGATGATATCGACGGTAATAAGTTAGAAAACGTGTTCGTAGCTCAAATGCGTCCGCGTGATTCTGTACTGCCAAGTGTGATGTTCTCGAAGTCAGGTGATGTAAAAGAGCTCAGTGATGGTCGCCAAGTGATCGTAATGTACGATGGTACTCGTCATGAAGGCATTCCGACTCGCCTCGACTACAGGGTGACGCACTTTGAAGAATACGAAGGCCTGATTGGTCAGCGTGAAGTTGAGAAGAAAGGTCGAGACTGGGAAGCGATCCCTACGCTTGAACTGATTGGTAACTCAAATAATAGTGCGAAAGCAGAGTTGCAGTGGCGTATTTCTTTGGTACTTTGTATTCCATTGTTGACCATGCTTGTCGTGCCACTGTCTGCGGTAAACCCTCGGCAAGGTCGTTTTGCGAAAATCGGCCCAGCAATACTGATTTATCTCACCTATTTCTTAGCAATCAGTGCAACCAAGTCTTCAATCGAAGAGGGGAGCATTCCTGCGGTAATCGGCATGTGGCCAATCAATGCGTTATTGTTATTTGTCGCGATTGGTGCCAACTTTATGGATAGCGTGCCAGTAAGGCGTTTGAAAGAAAAATTCAAGAATAAGAGGTTGGCTTAAGCCGTGTTTAAGATTCTCGATTTATATATAGGCAGAACCATCATCGCAACGACGTCACTGGTATTGGTGACGTTTGTTGGTCTCTCTGGGATCATCAAATATGTAGAACAGCTAAGAAAAGTTGGCCGTGGTACATACGATCTATTACAAGCGCTGTATTTCGTTTTATTGAGTATCCCTCGTGATATCGAAATGTTCTTTCCAATGGCTGCATTGCTTGGCGCATTGATAGGGCTTGGTATGCTTGCTGCAAGTTCTGAGCTTGTCGTTATGCAGGCAGCTGGTTTCTCTAAGTTAGATATCGGCCTATCAGTACTTAAAACAGCTATTCCACTGATGATCGTGGTGACATTGCTTGGTCAATGGGGAGCACCGCAAGCGCAGAAAATGGCTCGTGATCTAAGAACTATCTCGATTGCTGGTGGTAATATTATTTCGACGCAAAGTGGTGTCTGGGCTCGTGATGCCAATGACTTCATCTTCATTGTCAAAATCGATGACCAGAAGCTATATGGAATGAACATGTGGCGCTTTGATGAAAACAAGGCACTTAAAACCGCTATTTATTCTGACGAAGTTGATTACGTTGGAGACAACGTGTGGACGATGAAGGATGTAGAGATCACGTCTTTTGAAAACGAACTTCAAATTACTAAAGAAAGTTTACCGACTTACTCTTGGGAAACGTCATTAGCTCCAGATAAGTTGGCGATAGTAACGGTTAAACCAGAAGAGCTATCGTTAAGTGGGTTGTATGATTATGTTTCTTATCTGAAGGCGTCAGAGCAAGATGCATCACGCTATGAATTGGCGCTGTGGAGAAAGATAACCCAGCCAATTTCGATCGCGGTTATGATGTTGATGGCACTGTCGTTTATCTTTGGTCCTTTGCGTAGTGTGACCATGGGTGCGAGGATTTTGTCAGGTGTTATTGCTGGCTTTACCTTCTATATATCCAGTGAGTTCTTTGGCCCAGTGAGTTTGGTTTATCAAATACCACCCGCCTTTGGCGCAATAGCCCCGAGCGTGGTGTTCCTTGGAATTGCCATCATGCTCTTGAGGCGGAAACTGTAAATAGTAAAAAGGAAGGCATAACGCCTTCCTTTTTTGATCTTGATTGGAGCTAACTTAAATCACATTATCGTGCTTGTGGTAACACAACGACTTCGGTCTTTGCCCAGATATCGTGAAAGCCACGTTTTTCAGGATCGAATGGAACACATAGGTTTGCCAGTCCAAAACCTGAAGTACCTAAACGAATCAGCGCCTGAGTTACTGTGATCGCTGAGCCATCTTTGTTTTGAACGCGCAGCTTCCAAGCTCTCATGCCGAGAGTTTGACCAGCTCTAGTCCAGAAGAACACGAAGAAATATACCCAAACGGCGACTAAGTAAAAGGTATATGCAGGGCTCCAAATCGGATGGTTGGTTAAGAAGTCACTAACATCGGCATAACCGCTGTGGTTAAAAATGCCGAGAGCCATGAGCGCGTGCAGTAGAGCGACAATGACGCCAGCCGCCAACATTTCAATAGCGATTACGATCAGAGCGTCGTAGAACAAGGCACCAAATCGGCGCATGACTCCTGCTGGTGGCAGAGTGTTTGTTGATGTCATGTGTTATTACTTCTTTAAAAATTGAGGCGTCAGAATATAGTTTAAGGCTTAGCCTGAAAAGAGACATGACGCACAGCTTATGACTTAGTGGCGAAATTATCGGCAAACACACATGAATTCAAGTTTTTATACTTGCCACATCAGTTCGCATACGTATAATGCCAAACATCGAAAGGGCAATGCCCCAAGATAATGCCGGTATGGTGAAATTGGTATACACGACGGATTCAAAATCCGTTGCCTTCGGGCGTGGCGGTTCAAGTCCGCCTACCGGTACCATATTTAAATGATAAAGCCTCGACTTCGGTCGGGGCTTTGTTGTATCTGGGATATAGGAAGCGTTGCCTTCGCGGTGGCGGCAGGAATGCCTGTCCAATCAGTCCGCCTACCGGTACCAAACATAGAAAGGTCGCTTTTATAGCGACCTTTCGTCGTTTTGGGCGTTTGTGAATTTTAAATCCAGCGTGTCGGCTTGGATGCAAGCCCAGTCAAGTCACCTACCGGCACCATATTTAAATGACAAAGCCTAGATGAAAATCGGGGCTTTGTTGTATCTGGGGTATAGGAAGCATTGCCTTCACGGTGGCGGCAGGTATGCCTGTTCAATCAGTCAGATCTTGATGTTTCATTCCTAAATTTCATCATTTCTCTTCGTAATCTAATGTGCCAATGAATTAATTATCTTAAATCAGAATGTTACCTTTAATTCTCACATCTATTGTCTATGTTTAAGATAGATCATAAAGGAGAGAGATATGCTGAAAGTAACCCCTTACTTATTTTTTGATGGTCGTTGTCATGAAGCATTGGACTTTTATCACAAGTGCTTTGGTGGTGTAGTTTTATCAAAACAACTATTTAGTGACGCACCACAGGTAATAGAGGGTGCTCAGCCTGATTGGGTTATGCACGCAGAGTTTGAAGCATTCGGTATGAAGCTTATGATGTCAGATGGCGTCAAAGCGAAAGAATTAGAAGGCAACAATCTTGCACTCTCCCTTGTTACTGAGGATACGACGACTCAAGAGCAAATCTTTGAAAAGCTCAAGAAGGGAGGGCGGATAATGACTCCACTCGCAGATACTTTTTGGGGGGCTCGATTTGGCAAAGTAGAAGATAAATTCGGTATACGCTGGATGGTGCACTGCGACTCTTTAAGTTGAGCCTGTGAAATTGGATAGTGAAATTGCTGCTTGGTTTTATTAGAATTATAAATAGAGATTAATCATCAATATTATATATAAAAATGGGCAGCATAAAGATTACCGTAGATCGCATTCAGCCCGGTCTGCATATACGACTCCCCGTAAAATGGAATGAACACCCATTTTTATTCAACAGCTTTAAAATCAAAGATGACGCTCAAGTAAAAGTAATTCGACATCTTGGGATTAAGGACGTCTATATAAACCTGAGTCAAAGTGATACCTCACCTTTACCTGTTAATCACGTAGGTGAACAAGAAGTCGATATTGATTCACAGGTAAGTCTTGAAACGGAAAGAATGTGGAAAGAAAAGCATGAGCGTATCGAAACCCTTAGCTCTTACCGCCGCAGGGTGAGTCATTGTGAGAGAGAGTTTGAACGTTCGCTTGCTCGAATGCGATCTGTGATGACCAAGATCCGTAACAGACCTTTAGATGCGGTAGGGGAGGTTAAGGCTCTTGTTGATGATATCGTTGAAACTCTAGTGAGCGATGATAACGTCACCTTGCACCTTATGAATGCTAAAGCAGATTTCGAAGATATTTACTTTCATACTCTAAATGTTTCGGTTGTTGCACTGATGATAGGAAAGGCCAAAGGCTATAACACACAGCAATTGAAAGACCTCTCATTCGCAGCGTTGTTTCACGATGTAGGCAAGATCAAAATACCAGTCGCGATACTAAGAAAGCAGAGTGCACTAACGGTGCCAGAAGAGAACTACCTGAAGCTTCATACTAAATACGGTGCGGATATTGTATCGGCAATTGATGACTTTCCTGAAAGTGCTAAAAAGGTGATCGCTCAACATCATGAGATGAATGATGGTTCTGGCTACCCCGAGGGCTTAAAAGAACATGAGATTGATGAATTTGCCAAGATAGTCGCCGTGGCTAATGCATTTGATAACCTTTGCCATGGTAAAACGCAATCTCAACAAATGATCCCGTATTTGGCACTGTCCCACCTATATAAGAGCTGCAAGCATCTATATAGCCAAGATAACTTGGGGCTGTTAGTTAAGTTCATGGGAGTCTATCCACCAGGAACTGTAGTACAGCTTTCAAATGACTCGATTGGGATTGTGATATCCGTTAACGCTAAACATATGCTTTATCCAAATGTACTTATCTATGATCCTAGCGTGCCAAGAACCCAAGCTCCGATCATTGACCTCTTTATTAAAGAGATCAAAATCGTTAATGCCGTTCATCCAAGCAAATTACCTGAACAAGTTCGAGAGTATCTAAACCCTAGGGCTCGTTTATCTTACTTTTTTGATAGTGGAGAGTAGTTATCCACAGGTCGTTGTGGGTAATTTGTTCGAAACTTGGGGTGAAAGTGGTATAAATAAGCCCTTGGTTGAAATGTCTTCGCTTAACCTCTTTTTTTAATAAAAAACGCATTTATTGCTTGCCAATATGAGCGGCATCTCTATAATGCCGCCTCACTGACACGGCAGACGCCACAAGGCTTCAGCGAGAAATGTTAGTAAGGCAACTAGCTTTAAGCGATGATTCGCTTCTACTTTTAGAAAGTAGGAATTAATTCCAAATAAGTGTTTGACACTGAGAATTAAATCGCTAGAATGGCCGCCTCTTCCGAAGTGATGTAAGTCACAACGAAGAGAAGCTCTTTAACAATTTAAACCTATCAATCTGTGTGGGCACTCGTTGATGAATAT